>JAFCZI010000092.1 GCA_019314425.1 Deltaproteobacteria bacterium
CGATTGAATTGTGAGGAATACTTATGAAAAGTTTTTTGAAAAGGATTTTGTCATTACCGCCAATGAAGTTCTCGACATGTTGTATGGAACCTTCCACACAACCGGAATTTACAATTTTCAGTGGAATATCGTAATCATGTGGGCTGTGGGGTGCCTGTTCATCTATCTGGCCATTGCCAAAAAATATGAACCCCTTCTCCTGCTCCCCATCGGTTTCGGGATTTTTATCGTCAACTTTCCCCTGGTCCCTCTGATGGGTTATTCGCATGGACATCCTCAACTCCTTCAATTATTTTATCATTACGGGCTCGAATGGGAAGTTATCCCCTGCGTTATCTTTCTGGGGTTGGGTGCCATGACCGACTTTGGACCGCTCATTGCCAACCCCAAAACCCTCCTGATCGGCGCTGGCGCGCAGGTGGGTGTCTTCATCACCTTTACGGGCACGGTTCTGGTGGGTTTTACCCTGAAGGAGGCCGCCTCCGTCAGCATCATCGGCGGCGCCGACGGCCCTACCACCATCTATTTAACGCAGCATCTGGCACCGCAATTGCTCGGTCCCAATGCGTTGGCCGCCTATTCATACATGGCCATGGTGCCCCTGATTCAACCGCCGCTCATGAGAATGATGACGAATCTGAAAGAAAGAAAAATCCGCATGCGCCAGTTGAGGGTTGTTTCGCGTCAGGAAAAAATTCTTTTTCCCCTCGTCACCGTAGCTATCATTGCGTTGCTGGTACCTTCGGTGATCCCCCTGGTGGGCATGTTCATGCTCGGAAACCTTATGAAAGAAAGCGGTGTGGTTGACCGGTTGGTGGGAACGTCCAAAGACTCCTTGATGAACATGGTTACCATATTCTTAGGTGTTTCGGTGGGCGCTACTATGCACGCAGATACATTCCTGAGCTGGAAACCCCTCTTTATCTTTAGCCTGGGGCTGGTGGATTTCGCTGTTTGCACTATCGGCGGCATTGCCACCGTCAAAATCATGAATCTCTTTCTGAAGGATAAGATCAATCCTCTGATCGGGTCCGCCGGTGTCTCCGCTGTCCCCATGGCGGCAAGGGTTTCGCAAATGGAGGGGATGAAATATGACCGGACGAATCATTTGCTGATGCACGCTGTGGGGCCTAACCTCGCGGGCGTCATCGGGTCCGCTGCGGCAGCTGGCATGTTTATCGCCATGTTTGACTAATCTTTGGCGCAGCAAAACCATGCGGCATAATTATGAAATGGTGCTGAGAATTGTAAATATTCGGTTTACAATGCAAATGTTTGGCAGTGCTTCATATTCGTCTATTTGGGACTGCGTAGTATACTAATGCTATGTGAGCAGGGAAAAATAGGCGAAGATGGGGTACTGGCCGAATATTTACTGAAAATTTAATTAACAAAGGGTAAGTAAATGAGAAAAATAACACTCTTGGTTCTGGTTTTATTGATGTTCCCCGTGGTTTCAAATGCGGAAGACTTTTTGGGGGCACCCGTCGTTAGTCAAGGCAGGGCAAATTTGAGAACCGATGCCCGGCTGGAGATGAAAACGCCTCTTTCTCATGATGAGGTAGTCTTATTTTACAGAGAACAACTGAAGAATCTTTCGGACATCAAGTTTCGAGACTGGGAAAATTCCACCTATATTGAAGATGACGGGGCTCGCCCCTGGCATTCCATTACTATCTCAAAAGGTGATAAAGACGGGGGGGCTACCATCGTTGTGGTCAAGGACAACTGGACATGGATTATAGGGACCCTGATTTTGAGGTATATCGGTGTATTCGTGGTCTTGATGATCGTTTTATTGGGAATGGTTGCTTCGGGGAAAATCATCACCGCGTTTGTCAGGCGGACGGAGGTAAAAAAAGCCGCAGGATAGATAGTGTCCGAACGAAAACTGTCTTTTTCGTCAATCTCTGTGTCAGATAAACCCGTTCTTAATAAAACAGGTTTATCCCCCGGTTAAACTTTTGATTTTCCTTGACCTTGACGAAAAATTCTAGTTTTCGTTCAAAAACAAAAGACCTCCGAGCCAATTTCAAAATGTTCAATTTTGTTCGAGGTCAAGGAAGGCGAAAATTTTAACCGCAGGAATACATTGGATATTTCGAGGATTAAAACTTGAGCTCGACGCAGAGATCGGGCAAAAGGGGACGTTTTGAAACTGGCTCCTCCATTTAAATTGGGGGTCTTTTGGGGTTTACTCGCTACTCCAGGGTAATCAGAATGCCTTCCGCTTCAACCGTATCCCCTTGATTACACTTTACCTCTTTAACCGTACCCGATGCCTCTGCCACAACCGGCAATTCCATTTTCATGGCTTCGAGGATCACCACTTCATCACCCTCGCTTACCGCATCACCCGGTTTTACCTTCACCTCAATAATTTTTCCCCCCATGGGGGCTGTAACGTCACTCACCGTAGATCCCTCCTTATCCATAATTTTCATTGACGGCGCATGCCGCGATCTTACCGCTCAAAAAGACCATGAAAATCAATATGAAACAACGCTTAATGGTGCAGATCTTTTTGACATCCCAACGCCAGGTTCATATAACATGGTATCGCCACTTATTGTCAAGAAGAATATCCGCCAGCCCGAACAAAACAGATGTCTTGACAGAAACGGTCAAATTATCTATCTTCTGATAACTGCCTATTTAGATTAAAAAATTGCCAATCGTTGGGTAAATATTTGGCTAGCACCCCATCTTCGCCTATTTTGGCCTGCTCACATAGCATTAGTATGCTACACAGTCCCAAATAGACGAATATGAAGCACTGGACAAACATTTATCTTGTAAGCCGAATGTTTACATCGTTGGAAACGAATGGGTCAGAGGTTTCATTTTTGGGAGGAATGTAATGCCGGAATATAAATGGGTTGCTGAAACCAAAAAAGGGAAAACGATCCGCGGCGAAGTCGAGGCCGCTGATGAAAAGATGGCGAGGCTTCAGCTGAAGCGTCGCAATCTAAAAGTTAAAAAGGTTAAAGAAAAGCCAAAAGACCTCTTTGCAAATGTTTCATTCATGCAAACGAAAATAACCAGCAAAGATCTCGTTATTTTCACGCGACAGTTTTCTACCATGATCGATGCCGGCCTTCCGCTTGTACAGGGGCTTACCATCCTGGCCGACCAGATGGAGAATAAAACCTTTAAAACCATTTTGAAGGAGGTTGTCGCAGATGTGGAAGGCGGCGCCAGCTTGGCTGAAGCACTTCAGAAACACCCGAAGGTGTTTGACAGCCTTTTTGTAAATCTGGTGGCGGCCGGCGAAGTTGGCGGTATCCTGGACACGATTCTGCAGCGTCTGGCCACACATATCGAAAAAGCGCAGAAACTGAAAGCGAAAATTAAGAGTGCCATGATGTACCCGGCCATCGTAGTGGTTGTCGCCGTTTTGGTCATCGCCATCATCATGATTTTTGTCATCCCCGTCTTTGAAGATATGTTTGCCTCATTTGGCTCCGCGTTGCCGTTGCCTACTCAAATCGTCGTCAATATGAGCCGTTTTATCAAAGGGAATGTGCATTATATGATCGGGGGCGTCATTGTCCTGGCATTTGTTTTTAAAAAATTCAGGAGCACTAAATATGGAAGGAAAAAAATAGACATTTTGATGCTCAAGCTTCCCGTATTCGGAAACCTGCTCAGAAAAGTCGCCGTGGCCAGTTTCACCAGGACACTGGGAACCATGATCGGCAGCGGTGTTCCGATTATTTCTGCCATGGAAATTGTGGCCAAAACGTCTGGAAATATGGTTTTGGAAGAGGTCATCCTGGATGTTCGTTCCTGCATTGCCGAGGGACAACCCATCGCCGAACCGCTTTCGGAAAATGATATATTTCCCAACATGGTGGTCCAGATGATCGGTGTTGGGGAGGCCACCGGGGCGCTGGAGACCATGCTGGAAAAAATCGCCGACTTTTACGATGATGAAGTGGATGCAGCTGTTGATGCGTTGACGTCCATGCTGGAGCCGTTGCTCATGGTCTTTCTAGGCGGCGCCATCGGTGGGCTCGTTATTGCTATGTATTTGCCCATATTCCAGATGGCCGCAGCCATGGGTTGATGAAACGAAGATGACTGGGAAAAAGCAGACAGCCAGGGGTTCAGACCTGAAAAAGCGCCTTTATACCCTGATGTTTTTTCGGGTATTGTTCGTTTCCGTGATCCTGGGCGCCCTTATTATCATCCGCTTTAGGGAAACGCACGCTTACGTTATCGAGGGTCAAAGCGCCCCATATATTCTTCTTGCGGTTATATATTTCACCAATATCGTTTATGTTTTTCTCCTCAAATATTGGAGGGAAATACGACTTCAGGCCTATTTTCAGCTGGTTTTCGACACCCTCTTCATCACTTTCTTCATATACACCACCGGTGGCATCGACAGCATTTTTTCATTCCTCTTTATCTTAAATATCATCAGCGGCAGCATCATCCTTTCCCGCAGAGGCGGAATCCTTATCGCTTCAGCAAGCAGCATTCTGTATGGGTTGATGCTGGATCTTCATTATTACGGCCTGATTCATCCCATCGGCAGCTGGGTGAATTACATGTCTGATAGTTATAACAGTGTGTTTTTGTTTTATACGATACTGGTGAATATGGCTGCGTTCTACCTGGTGGGGTATTTGAGTGGTTTTCTGGCTGAACAGACCAAAAGGAGCCGGGCCGAGCTTAAAGAAACCAGGCTGGATCTGGACAAATTAGAAATTCTTCACGAAAGTATCATCAATAGCATTACCTCAGGGCTTATTGTTTTGGATGACAAGGAGCGCCTGATACTTTTCAATCCCACGGCGGAAAAAACCCTTGGCGTCCATGCTCAGCAAGCCTCCGGGTTGTCGCTGGCCGCTGCTTTTCCCGCTCTTCAGCAACATATTCAGAGCGTTGCACAAATGCGTCCGTTAGTCAACATGCCCCCCTTTATGGACATTTTGTACCAGAAACCGGATGGCGCAAAGATTTATCTTCGACTTTCCATTTCTCCCCTTCGTTATTTATCCACCGAAAAAGGCGGAAAAATAATTGTTTTTCAGGATGTAACGGAAATAAAGCGGATTGAAGAAAACATGAAAAAAGTGGAAGGACTGGCTTTGGTGGGAGAGATGGCGGCAGGCATTGCCCATGAAATCAGGAACCCCATGGCGTCCATCAGCGGTTCCATTGAGGTGTTGAAAGAAGGACTTGCCTGGGATAGCACCGAAAACCAATTGATGGACATCGTGTCGCGGGAAATCGATCGATTGAATCAGTTGATCAGTGACTTTCTTCTGTTTGCGCGGTTGAAAAAAACAAAATTGAGAACTTTTGACTTGAACCAGGTCATTATGGAGTCCCTGTCGCTTTTTAAAAACGGTCCGCGTTGGAATGCAAACATCAAAGTCATCACACATTTCATGGATTCCGCTACTATTTTATCGGATCCGGACCAGATCAGACAGGTTTTATGGAATCTTTTCCTCAACGTCTGCGATGCCATGCCCGATGGCGGGATATTGGATATCGGCACCAAATGGGTGTTTGAAACACCCGAATCAACCCACAAGAACGTGGTAATCGTCATACGCGACACAGGGGATGGATTTGACCCCATCGCCCTTCCCAAACTTTTTACCCCTTTCTTCACCACCAAGGAGGGCGGATCCGGTCTCGGGCTGGCCACCGTAAAAAGGATTATTGATCAACTTCAAGGCAGGATTTCGGGGTGTAATCACCCTGATGGCGGCGCTGAAATTGCCATTATTCTGCCCATGGGTTCCGGCGCTGACCGTTAGCGTTTGGCAATGAAAATGAGTGAAAATATAAGGATGAACGGCTTTTTGAAGCCGGAAAAGATAACGTTATGAAAATATGTGAGCAAACTTGGTTTTCTAAGCTCAGCCGTCCCAGCCGCTATCTGGACCATGAGATCAACACGATTCACAAGGATCTTTCAAAAACCCAAGTTTCCATTGCACTGGTGTTCCCGGATGTCCCTGAAGTGGGCATGAGCCATTTGGGACTGAAGATACTCTACCACCTTCTGAACAGCCGGGACTGGCTTGCTGCTGAAAGGGCCTTCTCTCCCTGGCCGGACCTGGAAGAGGCACTCAGACGTCATGACGCCCCGCTGACCGCCTGGGAGTCGGGCCGGCCACTGGAAGCGTTTGATCTCATCGGTTTCAGCCTTCAGCATGAGCTTTCCTACACGAACATCCTCAATGTTCTGGATCTTTGCAAAATCCCCTTCCTGGCCCGGGACAGAGGTGATGAATATCCGCTGATCATTGCCGGTGGCCCAGCGTGTTTCAACCCGGAACCCGTTGCGGATTTTTTTGATGTCATGGTTATCGGTGATGGGGAGACCACGTCACTTGAGATATGCAGAACCGTTCGAAAAGCGAAAAAGGATGCGGGGGTTCAAAAGCGTGACATCCTTGATGCCATCTCTCACATCCAGGGAATCTATATCCCTTCCTTCTTTCAGATCCGGTATGAATCGGATGGGAGAATTGCTGCAATTGTTCCGGAGCGTGATGACTATCAATGGGTTCATAAGGCCACGTTGCCCCATCTTGATTCATTCCCATACCCGGAACGTCAGATTGTCCCCTTTACGGAACTGGTTCACGATCGCGTTGCCGTGGAGATTTCCCGTGGCTGCACGAGGGGTTGCCGGTTCTGCCAGGCGGGGATGATCTACAGACCCGTACGGGAAAGAAGTCCGGAATCCATTGTTGACATTGCGGAAAAAACGTTGAATTCCACCGGCTATGAAGATCTGTCGCTTTTGTCACTCAGTTCCGGTGATTACGGCCATATTGGTTCGCTTCTTTGCGCACTCATGGACCGTCATTCCCCCGATCATATCGGCATAAGCCTGCCTTCCCTCCGGGTCGACAGCCTGGATGCTGAAATGATGGCGCAAATTAAAAGGGTTCGAAAAACAGGGTTTACCCTTGCCCCCGAGGCGGGAAATAATCGCCTTAGAAGGGTCATCAACAAGGGCTTGACCCAATCGGACATCTTTGAAACAGCAAAAATCGTATACCAATCCGGGTGGAAACTGATTAAACTCTATTTCATGATCGGGCTACCCTCTGAAGAAGATGATGATCTTCAAGATATTATTGATCTCGCAGCGCAAGTCACGAAATTATCGGGTCAAAAAGGGCGGCGGGAAAATGTTAATGTCAGTGTTTCCACCTTTGTACCCAAAAGCCACACCCCTTTTATGTGGATGCCACAAATACCCTTGGAAGAAAGCCGCCGGAGAATAGGATTGATTCGAGACGGCCTGAGGAAAAGTCGCGTTCGGGTTAAGTGGAATCAACCGGAGTTAAGCTGGCTGGAAGGGATCATGGCCCGGGGAGACAGGAAACTGAGTCAAGCCATTATTGAGGCCTGGAAGCTTGGCGCAAGGTTTGACGCATGGAGCGAGCATTTCAATATGGCGGTATGGGAAACAGCCTTTGAGCGTGCCGGCATTAAACCGGAGTTCTATCACAGGGAAAGGGAACTCCATGAGACTCTGCCCTGGGACCATATTCGATCCGGCGTGACAAAGGCTTTCCTTAAAAAAGAACGAAAAAAGGCGGGGGCGGAACAGTTTACGCCCGATTGCCGGGAAGATTGTCATGAATGTGGTGTATGCGACCACAAAAACATTGATCCCGTTCTTTTCAAAGACCGGTCATTTCAGCCGAAAAAAGTTTCACCGGGCCAACAAGACGTCCAATCCACCAACAAGTTCCGTCTCTCCTTTACAAAAACGGGAAGCACCCGGCATCTCAGTCAACTGGAATTGGGGCGGGTGTTAAATCGCGCTTTCAGGCGTGCCGGATTGAAACTGGTTTATTCCAAAGGGTTTCATCCCATGCCCAGGGCCTCATTTTTTTCAGCCTTGCCGGTGGGTACGGAAAGTCTTGCGGAATTGGCCGAAATTGAACTGACCGAACCGCTGGAGGTGGAAGATCTCAAAGCTAAAATAAACCGACAACTGCCTGAGGGCATTGATATAACGCGTATCGATAGGGTTTCTTCTTCAGAAAAAAGACCTCGTCTTAAGGCGTCCCGGTTTCTCATTACCCTCGCCGATACGACGTTCAGCGAAGTGTGCCTCACGAAATTTCTCCAATCAGAGCATTTTGAGGTTGTCAAAATCAATAAAAAAGGGGAACATACCATTGATGCTCGGAGCCTTGTGATGG
>JAFCZI010000356.1 GCA_019314425.1 Deltaproteobacteria bacterium
ACTGGCACTGCAATGGCCCACAGGGTAACCATTTTTGCATGGGTGGAAGGCGATAAAATTTTCACCGAAAGCAAGTTCAGCGGCGGAAAGCGGGTTAAAGGGGGAGCGGTTACGGTTTACGATCTGGAAGGTAAACAGCTTCTTGAAGGGAAAACCGATGATAAGGGAGAATTCTCTTTTGGGATTCCTAAGAAGAAGACTTCTTTGAAAATTGTTCTTATCGCCGGTATGGGTCACCGGGGTGAATGGACCATCCCCGCCAGCGAGATAGGCGGCGCCCCGGAGGTAAATTCAGAACCGTCTGTCAGGCCAAAACCAGGGACGGGAAAACCAGGAGCGCCAGCGGCAACATCCCATATAAGCCTGCCGCAAATCCGGCAGGTTGTGGAAGAAGCCCTTGACCAAAGACTCAAGCCGGTCATGAAAATCCTCGTTGAGTCCCGGGAGCATGGTCCGACCTTTGGAGATATCTTTGGTGGTATCGGCTATATCCTGGGTTTGATGGGCGTTGCGGCCTATTTCCATTATCGTCGCAAATCAGCTGAAATAGAAGGTAAGAAAGCGGACTGATTATCTATGCTGCAAGAGCCATTTTCCACAGGGAATTCCCAGATACACCGTCTCGACCCGCGATCCAAGGTGGTTTTCGCAACGGTCTATGCCTTTGTTGTGGCCCTCTCAAACAGTTTCCCGGCCCTGATTGCGGCCCTGGTTTTCTCCTTTGTTCTGGTGGGTGTGTGCCGGCTGGATTTTCTGGAAGTGGCCAAGCGGGTCGCTTTGGTAAACGGCTTTATCATTTTTTTGTGGCTTGTTGTTCCCCTGACCTATGTTGGTCAACCCGTTTTTCATTGGGGGCCTTTTGAGGTGAGCCGTGAAGGCATCCTGGTTTCAGCCCGGATCACACTCAAATCCAACGCCATTCTCCTTGCCTTTATCGCCCTGATCGCGTCAAGCACTGTTGCCACATTGGGAAACGCGCTCAGCCGCCTGAGATTTCCTGAGAAAATCATTTATCTCCTGTTGCTGAACTATCGATATATATTTGTGATGGAGGAAGAGTATCGCCGTTTGCTGAGATCAGCGAGCATTCGCGGCTTTCGTCCGGCGTCGAAGCTGCATACCTACAAGACATACGCGTATCTCATCGGCATACTGTTTGTGAGGGCCTCAGACCGCGCGGAACGGGTGTATAAGGCCATGCTTTGCCGCGGCTTTGCCGGGAAATTTTATTCCCTTCATGAGTTCTCGTTTTCACGACTCGATTTGATCTGGTGGGTCGTTATGACGATTGCCATCATTGGACTGGAGATTCTGGAATGGGTAAACATAGCGTGATAATTCAGCTTGAGAACATTGTTTTTTCCTACGCAGGGCGTAAACCCGTGTTGGATGATCTCTCTTTCACCCTCGAAGAGGGGGCGAAATTAGGGCTTATCGGTCATAATGGAAGCGGCAAGACCACCCTGTTGCACATCATCATGGGGCTTCTCAAACCCACGTCCGGCACGATCCGGGCATTCGGAAAACCGGTTGAAACAAAAAAAGACTTCCTTGATGTAAGACGCAAAATAGGATTTTTGTTCCAGGACGCTGACGACCAGCTCTTCTGCCCGACAGTCCTGGAGGATATTGCCTTCGGCCCCCTCAATCTGGGAAAAAGCCCGAAAGAGGCCCGCAAAATGGCCATGGAAATCCTGGAAAGGCTAAATCTAAAAGGCTTTGAGGATCGTGTGACTCACAAGCTTTCAGGGGGGGAGAAAAAGCTTGTGGCACTTGCAACGGTCCTGGTAATGGCGCCGAAGGCGCTTATCTTGGACGAACCCACCACCGGTCTTGACGAGGATACAAATATTCGAATTATCAACCTCCTGAACAGCCTCGACATCGGCTATATTATTGTCTCCCACGAGTACGATTTCTTAGCCCGCACAACTCACGATATCTATAGTGTGCAAAACGGTCAAATTGTTTATAACGGGGATTCCAGTGCGCTTCACAGTCACTACCACAGGCACGCAATAGGGAAGTTCAGGCACCGTCACGAGACCCTAAGTTCGCAGACTTGAAAGTTGTTTTTTTTCCAGTCTTCGCATTAAACAACCCGAGAGCTTAGGGAACTGGAAGAAAATAATATACGCATATCGTGCAGAACTTTTGTTCGTCTTCAAGGCGTGATGACGGGTGCATAGTAGGGGCACGATGCATCGTGCCCCTACTGTGTGCCTGTTATCACAACGTAGGAGTCGGACAAAAGGGCAAACAGGATGCGTAGATTATTTTCTGGAAGTTCCCTTAGGACATGTCGTAAAACGCCGGTTCAAATCTGTTCAAACACGATTTTTCCCTGCGTGTTGTCATAACGCTTGAGTTTGGCCTTGATTATCTTTTGCTCACCAAAAATGTTGATCAGCTTCACCTCATCGACCGATATTTCCACCATATCAACGCTTTCCAGTAACCTCTCCTCTTGCCCGTTTTTTGCCATAAACGCATTCGCTTCACACATGGAAACCTCCTTTTCAAATGATTCAGAGGGCCTTTAGGGCGCGGCGTAAACAGTCGTTGCTTTGCGCTACCAATG
>JAFCZI010000357.1 GCA_019314425.1 Deltaproteobacteria bacterium
GGAAAGAATCGACAAGCCCACCGGCAAGTATCATCCGATCCTACCGGAGATATTCAACCGGTATTTGGCCTACAAAAGATCCCTTCAAGAGCGTATCCATAGCGAAAGGATCGTGCTTACCGCATTTGCCCGATATATAGAAACCCATGGCATACGTTTAGAAACCATCGGCGTGGAAGATGTGGATAACATGCTTGCGACTTCGTACGATCATTTGGCTGCGAAAAGCCAGAACAGCTACAAATCCTGTCTTCGCGGTTTTCTAAGATATCTATATGTCAATAATGTCATGGGTAGAAACCTTGCGCCGCTTATTATAAATCGGCGCATCTTTGCCGGGGCACTACTCCCTCGCTTCCTGCTCGCAGAATCCATAGAGAAGCTGTTCGCCGGTTTGAAGCACGACACCGCTAGGGATCTGAGGGTAAACGCCATGGTGCAGCTGGCCTACAACTTGGGGCTTCGGCCCATGGAAATCAGCAAGATCAGACTCGATGATATTTCCTTCAAAGCATTCGAGGTCACCATAAGAGACCGGAAAAACTGCATCCCTGCTGCGATGCCGCTGCCGGTAACTGCGATAAAGGCAGTTGCAGTCTACATCGTTGGCGCAAGGCCGAAGACAGAGCAACGCAGGCTCTTTGTCAGTCTCAAACCGGGATACAAACCCCTGACCGGCAATCATGTGGCAAAGGAGATCAGCTGGTGTATGAAAAGGGTCGGCTTGTCTGAGTCTGCCTATGCATTGCGGCACACTTATGCCCAGAGGCTTCTGGAAAAAGGCGTGTCCATCTTCGAAATCAAGGAACTGATGGGACATGAGCATATTCAAACCACACAAAGATATCTTCACATCCACATCAAGCTGATGAGAAAGGTGCTTTTCGATGAAGAAATATGAAAGCTTTCTGGCCACAACATTTGAGCAATACCTTCATTTCCGGCAATCTGTGGGGTATTCGATGATCGCCCTACAAACCTATCTGGTTCACTTTGATCGTTTTGTCCATCAGAAGGGAGCCCAGTGGCATGATTTGGATTCTGCACTATGCCTTGAGTTCTCTGAACAACTGGAACTGTCCCCTACTACGATCAACAATGCGATGTCGGCACTGAAAGGATTTTTCAGTTACCTGGAAAGACGACAGATAATGGACGATAATCCGATGAAGGCCATTACCGCTAAGAGCATTCCAGCTTACATCCCGTATCTCTTCTCAGCCGAAGATGTCCGACGTCTGTTGGATGCAGTCAATAATAAAATCCGCAAAGATCCGAAGAACTATTTCAGGGATTATTCACTTTCCATGCTGATTCTGCTGCTGGCTAGCTGTGGGCTCAGGATATCCGAGCCGGTAAACCTTAAGCTCGATCAGTACCATACCGGCGAAGGCACAATTTTCATTCGAAAGACCAAGTTTGACAAAGAGCGACTCATTCCGGTACCCCGTTTTGTCATGGGGGAACTATCCAACTACCTGTCGGTAAGGAAACACATGGTAGGAAACCAAGACAATCCCTATCTGTTCCCCGGTAAACATCTATTCAGAATAAACCGCGGGGCTGTCTATGCTCTGTTTTACCAGGCGGTAAGAGATATCGGCATCAAACAGGAAAAAGTGATTCTTGATCATATCCGGTTCGGCAAGCCCACACCACATTGCCTTCGCCATTCCTTTGCGGTAAATTCGCTACTGCGAATCAAAGAAAGGGGAGGATCTGCTCAGGATGCTCTGCCGGTTCTGGCCGCTTACATGGGTCACAAGAATTACATATCAACAGCGGTCTATCTGAAAGCCCTGGATGCAAAACAGCGCCAGGGTCTGTTTGATATCACCATCAAAAGCTTCAAAATCATATGAGACTTTCCATATGCATACGTCAGTTCTTCAGCCGATATCTTCCCCGGATAAGGAACATGAGTGAGCAAACAATCAGATCCTACCGGGATGCCATCAAGATCTTTTTGCCCTTTGCTGCCGGGTATCACAGCATCAAGATAGAATCGCTTAAAGTGGATCATATGACCTTTGACATGATACTTTCCTTCCTCGATCACCTTGAAGCTGACAGGAACAACAGCACCAGGTCCCGGAACCATCGTCTTGCGGTCATCAAGGCATTGGCTCATATGATTCTCTTGCTGTATCCCGAGCACAAGGACACGGCAGAGAGGATAGCCTGTATCCCTCAGAAAAGAGCACAGAAGAATCTTGTCGAGTACCTGCACCATGAAGAGATCGTAAAGGTATTCGAATCGGTAGACTTCAAAAGGAAAGAGGGCTTTCGAGACTACACGATACTGAACCTATTATACGACTCGGGGGCAAGAGCCAGTGAGATCGGAACCCTGAAGCTGGATTACTTTGATCCTGAGAACAAAACGCTCAGTATTCTGGGTAAAGGCAATCGGTTCAGGCGTGTGGAACTGTGGCCCAGGACAGTGATACTTCTCAAAAGATACATCAAGGACTCGCGGAACAAACCCCGGCCAACGTACACGGATCGTCTGTTTATCAACCAGCGGGGCGCGGCACTGACCCGACACGGGGTCTATTGCATCTGTAGAAAGCAT
>JAFCZI010000358.1 GCA_019314425.1 Deltaproteobacteria bacterium
TCCCAGACAAATAGATCGACACGAAACGGAAGGTCACTCTCTTCAAAGGCTTCCTTTAGGTCAGACACGTTCATAGACTGTTTTTTGGAGGCAAAGGCCACCATGTCGAGATCGGAGGAGGGTTTTGAGGTAAATTTGACACGGGAGCCGTAGGCCCAGACTTCTGTGCCGGGTAGATAGCGTTGCAGCAGGGCGGAAATCGATGCCCGCTGAGCAACGGTCAGGTCAATGTTTTCAAGCTCCCGCCCCATTATTCCCAACGCTCCCCACTTAGGGTTTGATACAGGGCAATAGCATCAGTAATAAAATCGCTCATAATTTCCAAGGCATCATCCGCTTTTTCCCCGCTGTAATCGTGGGTTGTATTCACTCGTGCCTGATTGTACTTCAACCATTCGCTGATATCCGAGGGCAGGAGATGATTTTCGTTGATCAACCGCAAAACGGGTTTAGGACCATTCGGAACTTCTGCCAACCCAATTTCTTCTTCCAAATAGCGTTTGAGCACTTTCCATAAACAATCCCAACAGGTTTCAAATCGTTGGATCACTGACTCCGCGATGCCCTCCTTCATCAACACCGGCAGCCCGGAATCAAGCCCCTTGTAGTTTTGGTACTGCGCCTCAAGGTGCTTGAGTGATTTTTGGAATTTATCGTATTCAATCATGTTTTTCTCCAAACCCTAAATGTTCCAAATTCTTGCGGATTACCGCGTCGAGTTCTTTCGACTCTTTCATCTGCTGATAGAGCGTAGCGGACAGGGCGGACATTTTATCTTCAAATGGCACGCCATCGTCTTCAACCTCTTCGGCTCCAACGTAGCGCCCCGGTGTTAGCACAAAGCCATGCTTTTCAATTAGCTCTTTATCGGCGGACTTGCAGAAGCCCGGAACATCCATATAACAACCCTCACCTCCGCCTCTCCCAGAGGGAGAGGAACTATTTAAGCCCTCATCCCCCCCGCCATTACCCTCGCCCTCTGGGAGAGGGTGGCTCGCAGAGCCGGGTGAGGGTGCTGACTTCCAAAGCCGATAGGTTTTGGAAATCAGCTTTATGTCATCTTCGGACAGCTCACGGTGTACGCGGTCAACCAGCGTGCCCATCTTGCGGGCATCAATGAATAATATTTGCCCCCTTCGGTCTCGCAAATATCCCTCACCTCCGCCTCTCCCAGAGGGAGAAGAACTATTTAAACCCTCACCCCCATCCCCTCTCCCAGAGGGAGAAGGGAGATCAGTAGAACCCTCGCCCTCTGGGAGAGGGTGGCGCAAAGCGCCGGGCGAGGGTGGTCGCCTTCCGCCACGCTTATTCCGAGTGAGCAGCCAAAGACAAACTGGGATTTGTGTTGAATAAAATAGCTGACCCGGCATGGCGACCATACAGTCCACCAAATCATTCTCAACCAGCTCCTGCCGAATGGCTCCTTCGCCGCCTGAATTGGAACTCATGGAACCATTGGCCAGAATAAACCCGGCAACACCCTTGGGCGACAAATGATGCACCATGTGCTGCACCCACGCATAGTTGGCATTTCCTGCGGGGGGAATACCATACTTCCACCGTTTGTCATCCTTCAGCTTTTCACCGCCCCAGTCGGAAATATTAAACGGTGGATTCGCCAGAATAAAGTCGGCCTTCAAATCCGTATGCTGGTCATTGTGGAAGGTATCGGCCCAATGATCCCCCAGATCGGCTTCAATGCCCCGGATCGCCAGATTCATCCGCGCCAGCCGCCATGTGGTCGGATTCGACTCCTGACCAAATACGGATAGATCGGAACGCTTGCCGCCGTGCGCTTCGGTAAACTTTTCCGACTGCACAAACATGCCGCCCGAACCACAGCACGGGTCATAGATGCGCCCCTTGTACGGCTCGATCATTTGAACCAACGTGCGGACAATGCAGGAAGGCGTATAGAACTCGCCACCGCCCTTGCCCTCCGCCGCCGCAAACTTGCCCAAGAAATATTCATAGATGCGCCCCAGCAAGTCCTGCTCTTCGTGGTGGCCCATGTGACCCAGCGTGTCAATCGTGCTAATCAGGTCGATCAATTCACCCAGACGGCGTTTATCCACCTCGGGGCGGGCATAGTTTTTAGGAAGAATACCCTTGAGCGAACGATTCTCCCGCTCAATCAAATCCATCGCATGGTCGATGGTTTGACCGATAGTCGGGCGTTTGGCTTCAACCTTGATCACATGCCAGCGGGCAGGCTCCGGCACCCAGAAAACATTCTCAGACGTATATTCGTCGCGGTCTTCTGCAACGACCATCTGATCGGCTTCATTCGCCGTGTGGTAATCACTGCCCGGTTTCGCGGTTTCGTGGAACAACCACTCCTGCCGTTCAACAAACTTATCCGAAATGTACTTCAGGAAAATCAGGCCAAGAATAATGTGCTTATACTCCGAGGCATCCATGCTGCCCCGCAGCTTATCCGCCCCTAGCCAAAGCTTTTCCTCAAATCCAATATTCGCCGTCCCCTTACCACTCTTGTTCCCTTGTGCCACCTAAAACCCCCAGTCATAACGTACAGTTGCGTACACGTTAGTCCTTACGAAGTCCTTCAGCAAGG
>JAFCZI010000359.1 GCA_019314425.1 Deltaproteobacteria bacterium
AAGAATATCCAGGCTTAAGTGGATATCCCAAGATTCGGAGTAAAAGAAAGCAACTTTGGCCATCCCGAGTTGTCAGCCCCTTCTAATAATAGAAGGATCCGCAGGGCGACCGGAACTACTGGGAGGGAAAATAGACATCTGTCAAAGGTCAATGCCCATCGAGCAATGAGCAATGCCGATTGGTGGGCAATTCGCTTTCAGCTCGTTTTTATATGAAAGTCCCCGCTGTTCAAGGACTTTCATCGCTTCGATTGTGACGAAAAGCCGCCATGCTGGTTTTTTAGCTTGTTCTCACAATACTCAAAACCTGCTTTTATGAGAATATCCTCTAACACATACCAGACCTCTCCTCTTTCCTTCAGTTGATCAATCATCCACTGCTGGATTCGAGCATTTACATGGACTCGTTTTAAATGTCGTGGTAACTTTGGTTTGGATTTTCCTCTGTATCCACCCCGTTTTGTCTGCATCAGGTCACCTCATATCGGTATTTAAAATCAGGAGATGTCTGATATTCAAGGGTTATAGATAAATGTGAAACGATTTACAAAAAACAGACCCAATTTCCGGGGTATTTTCCGGAAGGTTTTTAAAAGCAATAAACTTGGGTATTGTTTCAGGTTGAGTTAACGACATGCCTGGCCCTCTGGATGCTCCTTTTCAAATACGAATGTTTTCTTTTGTTTCCAAGATGATTGGCCCAGTCACTTCTTTGTTCAATCAGGCAATGGTGGACAAAGTCGTCATCTGCACCCCTTCTGATCAGGGCAATGGCATAGGCAAAATCCGTTGCCGACGGATCCCCCCGTTCATATAGATGACGAGAGAGGGGTAAGGGATGACACACACCCCCCACCGGGGGTAGATGGGAAAGGTGTGTGTGGTTTCGTAAATATGTCGTGGTTCCTTGTTCGGGAATAAAAGCCCTATGTTTCCAGTCTATCCAGATCAATTTTGCCAGAGGATATTTGTCTGAAGTCGTCCGATACTTCTCTTTTCTGTTTCTGAAGCCGGGAGATCTGCCCCATCTGTTTGCAGGATCAGCTCCGGGATCGGATTTGAGCCTTTTAAGCCAATATCGTTTTTCATCGAGAGAGATGGAGCGATGGGCGTGTATCCAGACCTGGTAGTTGTCCGGAGAGGTTTCGACCACCATTCGTCCCGGTTTCCATCTGCCGTCATGCTTATGATGATTAGAAAGGAGATCCAATGGCACGTCATCCACCAGCAAATAACATGATTGTGAGAGGGGTTGAATGAGGATATGATTTCCACGGGCGTTTTCAGCTTTGAGATATGGAATATTTGTGGCGTTACTTTCAACGCACCATCGTGCACCGACATTCAGATCCAGCACAGCGAAATGAAGCCCTCGATGAAAAAAACGGCACAGCTTTACAATGAGTCTTTCCATGAGCGTCCCCTTGTGTGTCTCCCGCCCGAAAGGGAAGAGTATCCCTCCGGACGAGATCGGATAGAAGGTATGAGAGGTTGAGATCAGAAGAGTTCCGTTGCGGCAATGCGTACATGATCCGCAGAGACAGGAGTGGACTGTTTTTGTGCAGCCACGATAAGAGCACCCCTTGCCAGATGGTTGGCTTTTCTGAACAGACCACCGGAACCCTGATGGATGGCGGTAATAGCTGCGGGTTCAAAGAGAGAAGTGTGTACCCCGGCAATGGCCAGATGATGAGCCAGGTAGCTCTCCATGCCCTGTTGATCCACTCCCTGAAGATGACATCTGGCCACCACCCTCGAGGTCAGGGGCAATGAGTCTCGATACTTCAGATTATCCACCAGGTTGCCCTGACCGGCCAGTACCATGGGCAAAAAGGGTTTGGAGTCATTTTCAAACTGGGTCAGGGTGTGCAGCTCTGCAAACACATCAGGCCGAAGCAATGAGGCTTCGTCAATAATTAGAAGCACTTTCATTTTTTTACCAAGAACGCTGTCTTTGATCTCCTGCTTGATCTGACGAGTCATTCTGGCCCTTGAAGTCCCTGAAGGTTCTAGACCCAGCTCCCCCAGTATATACCGGTAGAGCTCCAGGATGGAGCCAGCTGAGGCGGTGACATGGATGATACGGTACTCGGATGGATGAAAGGTGCCTGCAACATAGCGAAGGGCTGTTGATTTGCCACTGCCGATTTCCCCTGTGATCAGAGCGACAGAGCCCAGTGTGACGGCATAGCGAATGCGCTCTTCCACACCTTTAACCGCTGAAGTGACAAGGATCTCCTTGTGGGAAATATCGGCGACAAAGGGAGCTCGTTGAAGTCCGAAAAAAACGCGATGGCTGATATTCATGAGCCGCCCTCCCACATCTGACCACTGAGAGGCTTTGTGTTGTCACTCAATATTACCGAATCATTGTTTTTATACCGTTTGACACTGTAGTTGACATGGGGATCCACCTCTTTGAGAAATCCGTATGATTGATTCCTGTATTGGAGTTCAACCCGGTCATATTCATTTGCGTGATAGAGCAGATCCACCTGTTTCCCGATCAGAGAGACCGGGCCTTCATACTGATGTTTATCAAGGTTGATCGTCCGATCATTGT
>JAFCZI010000093.1 GCA_019314425.1 Deltaproteobacteria bacterium
TGTCAACCGCCCGTGCTCTGGTCTTAAATTTTGCCATTAACTCCCTCTATATGTTTGACGAAATGTCTTCCCATTGCAAAGGCCAGATCAACAGGCACAGCGTTTCCTATTTGTCTTGCCATGGAGTTCAGATTGCCGGTGAATTCGAAGTCGTCATCAAATCCCTGAAGGCGCGCGGCTTCTCTGACGCTTATGGCTCTGTTTTGTTCAGGATGCCCGAATCTTCCGTTCGAATAACTGATGCAGCGAGTCGTTAGTCCTGTTGCCGGTTTATCCCACCATAGGCGACCATAACAGTCAGTATGACCCGTGTAAATGGAGCCATCTTTCCGCAGCATATAGCACTTCGGCAAGAGTTTCTTTATCCAGTTGTTGCGTCCTCCTCCGTCATGATCAGATGCTTTAATCCGCCTCATGTTCAGTTCGGATAATTTGGCGGCACGGTGGTTTGGTATACCAGGACCCTTGTATGTCTCTCCAGCGGCGATAGCTGGAAGGTCTGTAATTGCTTTTCGAACAGTTTTGTAGGGATTGTCGCGATCTTTGCCGTGGGTCGGGGTTGGAATGTTTACTTCCCCGTGTTTGCTTGCCAACAATACAAAACGACGACGCAACTGTGGTGCGCCATAATCCTGGGCGGCTACTACCCCGCAGGTAATGTGGTAGCCCATTTTTTCCAGTAGCTCTTTGAACGCTGGGAATGGCCCCTGTTTGTGTTTGGGGACTTTCTGCAAGCCCGGCACATTTTCAACAAAGACAAAGTCCGGTTTAAATTTATTTATGATAATGCCGAACTGGGACAATAAGTTTTTGCGTGTGTCGCGTTTAGGGCTTTCCGTATTTTGCTTGGTAAATGGCTGGCAGGGGGCACATCCGCAGAATAGTTTGTAACTATCTTTGTGTTTGTCAATCGCCGGCTGTAGGTCAGAAGCTGTGAGTTTTGTGATGCTTTTGTGGCAAAAAATGGCCTCGGGGAAGTTCAGGGTAAAGGTGCTCTTAACATCCGGATCTATATCCAGCGCAAAAGCAATATCCATGCCGGCAGTCTGAAACCCCCTGCTTGTCCCACCGCAACCACAGAAGAAGTCAAATGCAGCTATGTTTTTATGTTTGTCGTTTTTTGTCATTTCCGACCCACGTGAATAATATGCTTATACAAAGTATTTCAACTTCGATCAGGATATCTTAGTGAAAAAACAACACAAAAACAATAGAAAACCGGAACCTGACCACCTAAAAAAGCACCTTCTCCAGAACCCTCAAAGCCGAGGCTTTTGCCGCCTGGTAAACCGCCGGTCCTTTCTCCAGACTGTTGGGGCCCATGGATGGCGCGTCGGTGTTGATTTCAATGACCTCCACCCCACGCAAAGCCACGATCCTTTTCTGCCGTTCATAATCTTCCATTCGGCCCGTATTGATGGCGATGTGCTGCATTCGCCAGGGGGTGAATCGTTTTTTCATAAACCCGTTGCCCGTTTCTCTGATATTCCCGGACGCGATAAAATGGATCAGGATTCTGTCCAAACCACAAAGATCCGCCAGGGCTTCCACCGGCGCCTTCCCGCTGATGCCGCCATCCAGGTAAAACGCACCGTTAATTTTTGTGGGCTTAAACAACATGGGGACCGACCCTGAGGCCTTTATGGCATTGACAAGATCCCCCTCAATAAAAATCTTTTCTTTTCTATGGGTTACATCCACAGCTGAAATGGCCAGGGGATATCGGCATTCCTCAAATCGTTTTGCCGGCAGCGTTTGCAGCAACCGCGTAAACCCATCTCCCCTGAGATAGCCG
Organism: Deltaproteobacteria bacterium; assembly: GCA_019314425.1. Lineage (GTDB taxonomy): Bacteria > Desulfobacterota > DSM-4660 > Desulfatiglandales > Desulfatiglandaceae > NaphS2. The sequence continues at coordinate 1,796 of JAFCZI010000093.1, forward strand.
GTGTATCCCCGGAACAGTCGCAAGGCGCTTTTCAGAAACCTGGGTAACGGATCAGGATCCCAGAAATCGTTCTTATTAACCTTGAACAAAAGGTCGCGGATGTCGTCATTACCCATTTCCGCAGCAGCCATGGCCGCCACAATAGCGCCTGAACTGGCCCCGGAAAATGCCGCAGGGACAATTCTCATTTCCCGAAGGGCCGCCAGAAATCCGGCGTGCGCAAAAAAACCGAAAAACCCGGAGGAAAAAGCCACCCCCACCCGGCCGAAAGTGTTTCCAGATGTGGAAAGGCCTCCTTCTACTGCCGCCATTTCACCACATCCTGAAGGGGGACCCTTTCCGATCGGCCACGATTGATGGGCGCATCAGGATCACCGTATCCCACGGCAACGCCGATAACCACCTGTTTTTCATCCGAAATATTCAATTCCTCCTTGATATCCTCATCAAATGCTGTGATCAGACCGATGGGGCAGGTACTCAACCCCAAACCATGGGCGGCCAGCACCAGATAACCCACCAGAACGCCGATGTCCGTGAGCCTGGCACTTGAAAAAACCTGGTCCATGCTGATGATCACAGCTGTGGGCGCGCCGTAAAAGTTGCAACTGCCCTCATTGATGAAATTCTGGAACACGGTGTCTTCCGGCAGATGGGGCTGAATGGTGTTTAAGAGCCCCCGCTGTCTCTCCATGAATGCCTCGGAAAGGGGTTTCTTCGCCCCCGGGCCGCAGGAGATATTTCGTTCCTTCATGCGTTTTACCAGAACCCGGCTCAATCGCTTCTTCTCTTCACCGGACACAATCGTCAACTCCCATGGCTGGAGGTTAATGGCTGAGGGTGCCTGTGTGGCCAGATGAAGAAGATCTTCCAGCGTCTCCCTGGCCACGGTTTTTTCAAGAAAAGCACGGGTGCTCCTTCTTTCTTTCATCGCTTCCATAAGATCCATCATCGTTAACCCCATATATTTAGGCCCTTAGCGCCTGGTTTACCGGCAAAAAAAGAAGCTCATTGACGGAAAAACCTAAAACTGCGACGCTGCCACTTTAGTTCTCCAATGATAGGGATTTTGCCGAGGACATGTCAACATCATTCCAAAATATAAACAAATTGCACTACATCTTGGCATTAAAGGTTTTTATGATCACATCATGTTGTATCTTCTATTTACAATACCCGGGAATTATGTTAGAGATCTTTTGATTATTTTCAGGGTTGCAAAAACGCATCCAAATAGATTTTAAACTCCCAGGAGCGGGGGCCGGGATGAAAATAAAACAAGTATCCATACATGGCTTCAAGTCTTTTCCGGAAAGGTTGGAAATTAACTTCCCGACCGGTATCAGCGGTGTTGTGGGTCCCAACGGCTGCGGCAAAAGCAATGTGGTCGACGCCATCCGGTGGTGCATGGGAGAACAGAGCCCCAAACTACTCCGCGGTCGCAAAATGGAAGATGTTATTTTCAGCGGCGCCGGTAACTGCAAACCGCTTGGAATGGCTGAAGTATCGCTCCTTTTTGAAAATGGAACCGGCGACTTCCCACCCGCCTTTGCCCACAACCCGGAATTGTCCGTCACCCGACGTCTTTACAGGTCCGGCGAAAGTGAATACATGCTCAACAATGTGCCATGCCGGTTAAAGGACATCCAGGAGGTTTTCATGGATACGGGCCTGGGAAACAAAGCCTATTCCATTATCGGCCAGGGCCAGATCGGAAACATTATTGAGCAGCGGCCCGAGGAAACCCGCATCATGCTGGAGGAGGCGGCCGGTATCACAAAATATAGGAAAAAGGTGGCGGTATCACAAAAGAAAATCGAGCTGACCGAAGCCAATCTGCAACGGGTTGGCGATATTTTAAGCGAAATCGAAAAACAGATCCGGTCCCTTAAAAGACAAGCGGCCAAAGCCGCGCGTTACAAAGCCCTCAGCAGCAAAATTCAGGATCTGGAACTGGCGTTTTTTGGGAACACTTATGAAAAACTCACGGCTGATGTGGGCCACAAAATGCACTCCACTGAAGCCCTTATGGGTGAAAAAAACGGCCTCGCCGCAACCCTTTCCCGGCACGACGCCAAAATCGTCGACATGAACCTGGAACTGGAAGAAAAAGAAGAGGACCTTTCCGCTTGTCGCAAAGCACACTTTGATTGCAGAGATCGCGTTCAAAAAAAGGAAGCGAGCATACAATCCCTGGAAGGAGAGCTCAAAACCCTTTTGCAATTGGCTTCCCGTCTCGCAACAGAACAGGGGGACGTGCGAACAAACATTGTGACACTGGAAAAAAAGAAGGACCATCTGAAAGGGGAAATACTCAGGCTACAGGGAGAAACCACCGACCTCGAGGCGGAAGCGCAACTTGAAGAGGAACGCCTGAAAACACGAAAACGGCTTTTCAATGAAATCCGGGAGAATTTTGAGAAGGCAAGGGATAACATGAGCGCCGGTGAAACCCATGCCGTGGGTCTTAACCATGAAACGGGATATCTCAACAAGGCACTGGAACAGGTCTCCGACAGCCGGTCCAGATTAGAAAATGAACTGGCTGAGACCGCTGCCAGATCTGAAAGCATCCTGAAAACCTCCGAAAGAAAAACCAGCGTCCGGAAAGCGATCACGGAAAAGCTTCAGGAAATCGAAAACAGCATCGAAGAAACGGGTACCAAAACAAATGAGCTTGAGAGCATCAAGAAACGGGTTGAGGCGGAGGCAAAAAAAGCGGAATCGGATCTGAATAGCTGCCGATCCCGAATGGCAAGCCTGGAAGGGCTGATGGAAAATTTTGAAGGATACAAAGCGGGCGTGAGAACCATCATGCGGGCCGGGGATTTTGCGCCGGGGAATCAGGGTCGGGTTCTGGGAATTCTGGCAGATGTCATTGAAGTGGCACCCCAGTATGAAAAAGCGCTTGAGGCGGTTCTGGCCGAAAAGCTGCAATATGTGATCACCAAGACAAAAGACGACGCCGCAGCTGCCGTTGGCTATCTCAAGGAGAAGGGCAGGGGAATCGGCAGTTTTGCTCCACTGGAAGACCTCATCTATTCCACCAAAGAGAGCCGGTCGGATTCAAAATTTTTGCCCTTGCGCAATTTTGTCACCACATCGAAAGAATTTGAACCGCTCATCAACGACATCTTGAACAATACCGTATTGGTCGATGATGTATCGACGGCCCTGGCCGCTTTGGGGAAAAATGGTCATACACACTGCTTTGTCACCCCTGAAGGGGATGTGGTGGATCAGCGCGGCGTCATCACAGGCGGTCGGCTTTCCCATGCCTCAAGGGGTCTTCTGGCCAGAAAAAGGGAAATCGTCGAGCTGAAAAAAGAAGTCGCCGCCCATAAACGAAAATTTGAAGACCTGAGTTTTCAGCTGGAAGACATTCTGGCTGGGATTGAGGAAAATCAAGGGGCGGTTCAGCGGTTGACCGATGAAAAATGGTCGTGCCGGGACGACATCAGCGATGTTGATAAAATACTGTTTCGCCTGGGCCAGGAACTGGATCAGTCCGAAAAACTTTCCCGAAAAATTCAAGAGGACCTCAAACAAAAGGAAATCGAGCAGGAAAACCAGCAGGAACAACTGAAAAAGTTACAGTCGGCACTTCACGAAAGCCGGGAAAAACAAGCCCGTGAAGCCGCTTACTTCCACGAAAAAGAGCTGGAATTAAAAGAAGCTGAAGCCGAATTTGAACACACCCGCGAAAAGGCTTCAAAGCTCCGGGAGGATTGTCGTCTCCGTAAAGAATCTCAACGAGGCGTCGCCCGTGAAATGGACATGGTCGACAATTACCGGGATGACTCGCAGGACAGGCTTGAGGCCATCTTAAAAGATACGGAGCACGGACAACAACGCCGGCAGGCGTGTGAAGCGGAAGGGAAGGTCCTTAAAGAGTCCCTCAAAAGCCTTTATGAAGAATTACGACAGGCGGAGGAGCTCATGAATCACTCGGAGTTGGATTACCGCAGCCGAAAGGAGGCCATCAAGGAAGAAGAACATCGGGTTTCGCAACTGAAGGATCAGATCGACCGCCTCACCGAAGAGATCAACAGCAGCAAAATGGCCCAGTCCGAGATCCGGTTCAAAATCGACAACCTGTTGGAAAGGGTCCAGGAAAATTTTGGCGTCAACATGAAGGAAATCTACAAACAATTCCTGCAGGATGATTTCGATGAACAAGCGGCAAAGGGAGAAATTGAAAATCAGAGAGCGGTTCGGAACAATATGGGGGAGGTGAACCTGACCGCCATCAGGGAATATGAAGCACTCAAAGAACGCCATGATTTTATTCTGGAGCAGCGTCAGGATCTGTTGGATTCCATAGAATCCTTAAACACCGCCATAAAAAAAATCAACCGGACGTCCCTTGAAAAATTCAACACAACCTTTCACGAGGTGGATCAGAAACTCAAAGAAATCTTCCCCATTCTCTTCAGCGGCGGGACCGCCAGCCTCAGGTTGACGGATGAACAAAACCCCCTGGAAGGCGGTGTCCTGGTAGAGGTACAGCCCCCCGGAAAACGGTTGAGCCATATGGGCCTTCTTTCGGGTGGTGAAAAAGCCCTGGTGGCGATGGCCCTTATTTTTGCCATTTACATGATCAAACCCAGCCCTTTTTGTCTCTTGGATGAAGTTGATGCGCCCCTTGACGAAGCCAATATCGATCGATTCAACGACCTGTTAAACAAGATAAAAAAGGACTCACAGATTATCATGGTGACCCACAGCCGAAAAACCATGGCCATCACCGATTGTCTTTTCGGCATCACAATGGAGAACAAGGGGGTGTCAAAACTCGTATCCGTAGACATACAGAATCTCCAAAACCAATAACAAGTTAAGGAATAGCTTAATGGCCATTTTTAGAAAGAAAAAACATCCGAAGAACCCAACAACCCCGCCGGTAGAAACACCGCAAAGCCCTGAGCCCGCCAACCCCGAGGACAATGATACGCCGGTCCACGGGGAAAATGAAAACCAGCCTGAAAACACCCCAGACGGCGTTTTTAAAAGACTTCGTCACGGCCTTACAAAAACCAGATCGTCCTTCACCGACCGGATTGACAACCTTTTTGCGGGCAAAAAAGAAATTACCGAAAGTTTAATGGATGAGCTTGAGGAGATTCTTTTTACATCCGATATCGGTGTGGTTACCACCCAGAGCCTGCTGGATGTCGTCCGGGAACAGGTGACAGGAAAGGAGCTGAAAGACCCGCGAAAGCTCAAAGAGATGTTGAAAAACCATATCCTCTCTCTACTGGATCAAAAACCGATTGAAACTGCACCGCCAAAACCCGGAGACCCCCTGGTCATTATGGTTGCGGGAGTAAACGGGGTCGGGAAGACCACCACCATCGGAAAAATAGCGCATCGTTACAGGCGCGAGGGAAAAACCGTCATGCTGGTTGCCGCAGACACCTTCCGGGCCGCCGCTGTCGAACAGCTGACCATCTGGGGAGAACGGGTGGGCGCCACGGTCATCAAACAGGGCACCGGCGCCGACCCATCGGCCGTTGCTTTCGACGCCATGACCGCCGCCATATCCAGAAATGTCGATGTGGTCCTGGTAGATACAGCCGGAAGACTGCATACCCAGATCAACCTTATGGAGGAGCTCCAGAAAATAAACCGGGTCATCGGCCGAAAGCTTCCGGGGGCGCCCCATGAGGTATGGCTCGTCCTCGATGCCACAACGGGTCAAAACGCCATTTCACAGGCCGAAGCCTTTCAGGAAACGTTGGGCCTGACCGGCATCATCCTCACCAAATTAGACGGCACCGCAAAGGGGGGGATTGTGATCGGAATCTCCAGCCAGCTTCAGATTCCCATTCGCTTCATCGGCATCGGCGAACAGATGGACGACCTCAGGACTTTTGATGCGAACGACTTTGTGCGAGCCATCTTCGACTAGCGAAACATCCGCTTGACCCTCAGGTAGTGGGTCAGTTTGAAAAATCTGTGGGTTGCAATGCTCAAGCGCTTACGCTAGGCTCTATTCCATAGGATAAGCGAAAGAAAAATAAAAAGCAAGATCTGGACGTCACGGCTTTTAATGTAGTCCAAGAGGCTATAGGGGAAGGCCCACCCAAGGATTCCCTTGAAGAATCACCCCCAAAGAATCCTCATGCCGTAGCTCTGGGTCGCCTTGGTGGTAAAAAGGGGGGGGCAAAGAAAGGCCTAAGAAGCTTACCGCAAAAGAACGGTCTGATATTGCTAGGATTGCTGCTAACGCCAGGTAAATATTCGGCCAGCACCCCATCTTCGCCTATTTTGGCCTGCTCACATAGCATTAGTATGCTACGCAGTCCCAAATAGACGAATATGAAGCACTGGCCAAACATTTACATT
>JAFCZI010000094.1 GCA_019314425.1 Deltaproteobacteria bacterium
ATCGTAACCCACCCAGACACCGGTGACCAGATCAGGGGTATATCCCATGAACCATGCGTCCCGAAGATCGTTGGTAGTGCCGGTTTTACCGGCCACAGGCCGCTTCAATGCCCTGACACGCCAGCCCGTCCCCTCACTCACGACGGCCTTCAACAAATCCGTCATAACAAACGCCGTTTCCGCTGGAATAACCGGTGCCGTTTCCGGTTGATTCTCTTCAATGACATGCCCGCCGCGATCCAGTATCCGTTTTATGAAAAACGGTTTTACCCGCATTCCACCATTGGCAAAAACAGCGTAAGCGCGGGTCAACTCCATCAGTGAAACACCGGATGAACCCAGGGCCAGAGAAAGATTAGGCGTCAAATAAGATTCGATCCCCATCTTTTGGGCGTAATCAATGGCATAATTCACACCGATTTTGTTCAGGATTTTGACGGTAATCACATTCCGGCTTTTGGCCAGCCCCGTTCTGATTAATGTGGGGCCATAGAATTTTTCCTTATAATTTTTGGGTTTCCAAACCTCCCCCCTGGCATTGGGAGAGGACACATAGGGAGAATCCATGATAATCGTTACCGGCGTCATCCCCCGGTCCAGAGCTGCGGAATAGATCAAGGGCTTGAAAGCAGAGCCCGGTTGACGCCTGGACTGTATGGCCCGGTTAAACTGGCTTTCATCAAAACTGCACCCTCCCAGCATAGCTTTCACTTCACCGGTTTCTGCATCCATACAGACCAGTGCTCCCTGTACTTTCGGTGTTTGCTCCAAGGCAACCAGCCCGGTAAAAACCCGCTGTTTTTCTCTGCCCTTTCCTTTTTTCTCACCGCCCTTTTTGGGCACAGCATCACCGTACTTTTCGAGGATTCGCACCAGCACCACATCGCCGGGTTTTAATACGGAAGAAGGCTTTTTCACACGCGCTTCATAGTATGCCACCTTTTCATTGGGTTTTCTTGCCCATTTCATCTCTTTAAGCGGAAGGCGAACCCTCTCTTTTCCCAATCGAATCGAGACTTCATTCCTTTTGTCATCCACTTGGGTCACCAACCCCTTCACCACCGAATCCACTTTCGGGTTTGAAATGAAAAATTCATTTGAAGCACGTGCTTCATAATCCTGGATCTCAACCTCCGAAAGATGTTCAAGGGGCCCCCGGTACCCTTCACGTTTGTCCAGGTCCGCCAAACCCCTGGTCAAGGCTTCCCGCCCGATCACCTGTATTTTAAAGTCCAGTGTTGTATAGACCTTGAGCCCCCCCCGGTAGAGGAGGTCCTTCCCATATTTTTTCAAGAGGTAACGCCGAACATGCTCGGCAAAGTAGGGCGCCCTTTCAAAGGTGTTGATTTCTTTCCCGTGGATTTGGAGGGTGGCCTGCAGCGCCTGGTCACGAGATGCTTCGGTGATGAATTCCTCTTCATACATCCTTGTAAGAACGTATTTCTGCCGGGCCTTGGCACGATCGAAGTGGGCAACCGGTGAGTACCTGGCCGGCGCCTGGGGCAACCCGGCCAGAAGAGCCGCTTCGGCAAGCGTCAAATCTTTTGCGGGTTTATGGAAATAAGTCTGGCTGGCCGCCTCCACGCCGTAGGCGCCCTGCCCCAGATAAAGCTGGTTGAGATAGAGAAACAGGATATGTTCTTTGGAAAATGATTTTTCCAGTTGAACGGATAAGATCGCTTCCCGGACCTTGCGGCGATAGGTCTTTTTGACGTTTTTGAGGATCAGTGATTTGGTCACCTGCTGGGTAATGGTACTTCCCCCCTGTTCCACCTTCCCGGCCAACAGGTTCTTCAAAAGCGCGCGAGAAATGCCCTGGATATCCACGCCCTGATGCTCAAAAAATCGTGAGTCTTCCGCCGCCACAAAAGCATTGATCAAATGTTGGGGGAGTTCCGAAATGGGAACTATGGTCCGTTTTTCCTCCCAGAGTCTTCCGATCAGTTGGCCGTCATTACTGTAAATCCGGGTGATAACCGGCGGTCGGTAATCCTTTACAGACCCCACATAGGGAAGGTTGCTGGACCACAGGTAACCGAAGTAGGCGCCGATACAAAGGCCGATGACCACCGCAATTGAGATAAGACACAACAGAATTTTGAAAAACAGTTTCATCCGGGGGGATTCCTCATCGCGCTCTGGGGCAGGTTTCAAGGGTTGCCAAGATATGTGTCCGCCCTACCGCATGGGGCAACAAATCATCGGTTATCGGTTGGAGAAACGGTTTTGGGTGCAGGAGATTCGAAGAAAAGGTTCAGCCCCACCATAACGGCGCCCACGGTTATGGCGGCATCCGCCACGTTGAAGGCGGGCCAGTGATAGGTTCCCACATAAACATCCAGGAAATCAACCACTTCATGAAGTCTCAACCGATCAATCAGGTTGCCCAGGGCCCCGCCAAGGATCAGCGAAAGGCCCAGGGTTATCCAGTTGCTTTCATCCTTCAGGGTATGGAACCAGACCAGCAGCAGCACAATGGCGAGAAGGGTTGCCGAAACCAGGAGCCAGAACCCGAAATTCATATCCGGCCGGTTCAGAAATCCAAACGCCATGCCCCGGTTTCGCACATGGACCAGATTAAAAAATCCCTCGATAACCGGCACGCTCTCATAAATCCTGAGACTTTTGAGTACGGCGATCTTCGAAATCTGATCCAGGCCGACAATGAGCAGCGCCGGCCAAATGATCAGCGGGTAATTATGTCTATAACGTCTCGGCATCGCTTACAAATGGTTGGATGTTCATCGTTGTCGCCTACTGACGCATCGTGTATCCAGCAGCGTTCACACTTGGGATCGGTGGAAGGGGCCACAAGTACTTTTAGCCCGGGAACCGTCTCGCTTTCAATGCCCCCTTCAACCTGCTCGATGTCAAGCAGCGTCACGGATGAGACAATGAAAATGGACTGCAACTGGTCGTCATAGCGTTTCAACTTTTCATAAAGCGCAGGCGATGCGCCCAAGGTTACCGCCGCATCCAGGGGATGCCCGATGATTTTTTCTTTCCGCCCCAGTTCCAGGGTTTTGGTCACCTCTTTTCGTACAGCGAGAATTTCGTCCCAGCGCTCCGCCAGCTCGGGATTTAGAAACTCCTTTTTGAGCGGTAGAAAGAGATCTGCATGAACACTCGGCGAACGATCCGCGTCACCCATGTATTGCCAGATTTCATCGGCGGTAAAGGCAAGGATCGGCGCCATGAGCCGCACCAGGGTTTCCAAAATCTCATTCATGGCAAACTGGGCGGACCGTCTTTGGGGAGAGGCTTGAGGGGAGGTGTATAACCGGTCCTTGATGATATCCAGATAGAATGAAGAGAGGTCCAGAACGCAGAAGTTATGGAGATGGTGATAGACCAGATGGAAATCAAACGTCTCATAGGCACTCAGAACACGTTCGGTCAACCCCTGAATCTGATGAAGCGCCCACCAGTCCAGTTCTTCCATTTGGTCATAAGGCAGAGCATCGGTTTCAGGATTGTAGTCCTGCAGATTCCCCAGGAGATACCGGCAGGTATTTCGAATGCGGCGATAGACGTCAGTCAATCGCTGAAGGATTTCTTTGGAGATCAGAATATTGTCGCGATAATCTTCTCCCGCCACCCAGAGCCTTATCATTTCCGCCCCATGGCTTTTGATCAGGGACTCAGGCGGAATCACATTTCCGGAGGACTTATGCATGGCTTTTCCTTTGCCATCCACCACAAACCCGTGGGTCAGAACACTCTTGTATGGGGCCTGGTTTCGAGTGCCCACCGAACAGAGCAGGGAACTGTGAAACCACCCCCGGTGCTGGTCGCTCCCTTCCAGGTAAAGATCCGCAGGGCTGTCCAGGTAGGGACGGTTTTCCATGACCGCAGCGTGACTCACACCGGAATCAAACCACACATCCAGAATGTCCGTTTCCTTTTCAAAATCGTTCGATCCGCATGACGGACAGGTGGTGTTTTCCGGCATCAATTCTTTTTCGGAGGCCGTAAACCAGACATCCGCCCCTGATTCTTCCACCAGTGCCGCCACATGGTCGATAATCTCCTGGGAAATGACCACCTCACCACATTTTCGGCAGAAAAACACCGTGATGGGGACCCCCCACGACCGCTGGCGGGAAATACACCAGTCAGGCCGATTGGCGATCATACTATGAATCCGGTCGCGGCCCCATGAGGGAAACCAACTCACCTCGTCAATGGCATTCAAGGCCGCATCCCTGATACCGGTCTTGTCCATGGAAATAAACCACTGTTCCGTAGAACGGAAAATCACCGGTTTTTTGCAGCGCCAGCAATGGGGGTATTCATGGGTAATTTTCTGTTCCTTCACCAGGGCCCCAAGCTCCGTCAGTTTGTCAATGACGGACCGGTTGGCTTCAAACACCTCCATGCCCGAAAAATGTTCCACATCCAGGGTAAACCGGCCGGCGTCATCCACCGGCGAGTACACTTCCAGACCGTATTTGAGACCGGTTTCGTAATCCTCGCGACCGTGCCCGGGCGCCGTATGCACACAACCCGTGCCACTCTCCAGGGTTACATAAGGGGCTAAAACAATCAGCGAAGACCGGTCAACAATGGGGTGTCTGGCTTCCAGGTTTTCCAGATCAGCGGCCCGAAACGTTTTCAGAATTTTATGGGAATCGATACCGAAGATTTTCATGCACTCATCCAGAAGACCTTCGGCCAGGATCATGACCTCATTGTCAGCGGTTTCGACCGCCACATAGGGCAGATCGGGATGCAGCGCGATGGCCAGATTGGCGGGAAGGGTCCAGGGAGTGGTGGTCCAGATCACAACAAAGACCTGTTTCCCTTTAAAGACCGGGTCCAATGCCGCCAGATCGGAAATCATGGGAAATTTGACAAAAATCGATGGGGACGTGTGCTCATCGTATTCCACTTCGGCTTCCGCAAGGGCCGTTTTGCACGACGAACACCAATAGATCGGTTTTTTACTCCTGACCAGGCTGCCGTTCAGGGCAAACTTCCCGAACTCCCTGACGATGGTGGCCTCGTATGGAAAGTTCATGGTGAGGTAGGGTCGATCCCATTCTCCCAGAACACCCAGGCGCTTGAACTCGTTGCGCTGAATATCGATATATTTTTCCGCGTACCGGCGACAGTGTCCTCTCACTTCCGCCTGGGTCATTTCCCGCTTTTTTTTGCCCAGCTCACTATCCACCTTATGTTCAATGGGCAGGCCGTGGCAATCCCATCCGGGAACATACGGCACATCAAAACCGGCCATCTGTTTTGACTTGATGATAATATCCTTTAATATCTTGTTAAAGGCGGTCCCCATGTGAATGTTGCCGTTGGCATAGGGCGGGCCGTCATGAAGCATGTATCGGGGTCTTCCCTTTGAAACCCTCCGGATCGTTCCGTAGAGGTCCTCCGTCTCCCACCGTTCAAGGGTCTCCGGCTCCTTTTTGACCAGGTTCCCCTTCATGGGAAACGCGGTTTTGGGCAGGTTGAGTGTTTGCTTATAATCCATATTAATTCAGACCTCCAGGTTCAAAAATATACAGTTCAATTCTGATGGCGTTGTAAAAAGTCCCCTATACAAGGCGTAGTGGTTTTTCAGGATCGTAGGCATACATTGTAGTATGTTGAGATTCTGAAAAATCACTGCAACGCAGTAGATGGGACTTTTTACGACGCCATCAAGTGTTTACGCCCAGTTGTTCCAGCATTCGGTCTGCAAAATCAATAATGTGATCCCTTTGCCGGTCCGTGCAATAGGCGGTACAATCGCATTTCATGGTTTGCAGGGAGCGCACAAGAAACTCCAGTTTAATCCAGTCCGACCCCAGCTCCACCGCGAAGGCGTGGGGTTGACAAGCGGTGTGCCGGAACTGAAGGGGGCTCAAAAGATCCTCGGGGAACTGGACCCAGAAGACCTGTTCCATGGTGGAACGAGCCGCGTTATCTTTAAGAAATTGGGTGATTTTCTCTAAATCTTCCGAGGTTATTTCGTCCAGGAAATAGGCTTTCATCGGGGAATATCTCCGGCTTCACGCTGATCCATTTTTCTTCCCCCCACATACGCGTCCACCACCGCGTAAATCCAGAGGATGGCAAAAGCGACCCCCAGGCACCAGAGCATTGTGGGATCCTCAGCGCCGAGCCTTGTCATCAGCGTCCGGGAATCCAAAAGATCCGTGTGCCCTGACCTGAAAACAGACTGGACAATCTGAAGTAGTCGGATAATACCCACCACAAACAGGGCGAATACGGCACAAAGAACGATAATCCCTTTTTTCAGGTCCTGGTTGATGATCTGCCCGAGCCCGGGAATCACCAGGCCGGAGCAAAGGGGGCTCACAATGGATTTTTGCATGACGACACCATATCAAAATGGGTTGTAAAATATTTTTTGTACGCTTATATCTTAATGGTAATACCTTGTCAATGCGACCGTCGGCATCCCATCAATTCTATTGACATAGATGCGGGAATTTGACACACTCCGGCAGGTTAGCAATGGGAAGAGAATCGATCATCTTTTTTTACACTATTTGACCATGGAAATCTCCTTAACGCCCAGAATGGATCAGTGGATCACCGAGAAGGTGGATTCAGGCACATATATTTCCTCCAGTGAAGTTATCCTTGAAGGTCTGAGGCTATTGATGCGGCAGGAAGAACAGCGACAGGCGATGGTTGAAGATCTTCGCCGGGAAATCCTGATCGGCATCCGGCAATTGGATTCAGGCAGAAGCGTTGTTTTTGATCAGAGCGTCGTTGAAAAGATCAAAGGAGAAAGTAGAAACAGGCTTGCTCCATGATAAGGCGGAAGTTGGTTATCGCTGAACAGGCGGTCGAAGACTTGATGGACATATGGCTCTATGTTGCATCGGACTCCGTTCGCAATGCTGACCTTTTTATCGATTTACTTCATGAAAAATGCTTGGCCCTTTGCGATGCTCCCAAGATTGGCAGAAAACGCCCTGAACTTCTACCGGAAATCCGTTGCCTTCCCGTGAAGCGCTACCTTATCTTTTACCGAATAACCGAAAAAGCCATAGAGGTTGCCAGAATTGTCAGCGGTTACAGAGATATCGCCTCGCTGTTCTGATAAGCAACCTGCCCATTTATAGGCCCCATTACATCATACAATAAGGGATAATGGGCACTCGTTGCGATTCTCCTGAAATTCAGAATATCTCGGCATCTCAGCGGTAACCCTGAGGAGTTGGACCTCAAGAGGTTCAAGAAACGGCACCGCACCTCAAAACCCAGTGAATCATAGTCATATCCCTTTCGGCACTCGCTTCTCAAAACCCCAATACGCACCCCCGTAGGTGCGACTTCAGTCGCACAACAAGCCCCCCGGAAAAAACCGCAACCCCATTGTGCGGCTGAAGCCGCACCTACCCCTATCCGGGTTCCCCACTCCCGCCTACCGGCCCATCTTAACAACCGACCCTTCTTTTGCTTCCACACCTTGCTCTTGACCACAATCCCGGGCGATTTGAAGGTAACCTTGGCGTTCTTTTCAATGACCACGTTGGGACCAATGGTAAGAGATGTGGTGCCGATGCAGGTGCAGTCCATGCCAGCGGTGAAGGTGACGTCGCGGACGGCATGGTTTTCCCCTGAGCAGTCGGGACAGGGTACCGCAGGAAACGAGTTCGGATCCAGGGGATCCGAACCCGCCTGGATCTCCACATACATCTCATCCTTAAAAAATGGATTGTCGCGGTTCTCGGTTTTGATGTATTTGATGGTGGAATCGCTTTTCTTTCCCACAAAGAGCTTCACCCTGACCTTGAGGTTGTCGTCGGGGCTCATCCGAGTCCCAGGATCCACATAACCGTTACGTCCCTTGTTGAGATCTTTAAGCCACGAGTTCTCGTTCCCGCTGGTTTGGACATCCCAGCACTGACTCTCGTCCTTAAGAAAATATTCCGTATACATAAGCTGACGCAGCGAAGGGACCGCAGCGCGCACAAAATCCCGGATGGCCTTATGCCGCCCGTTAAACCAAGGAGACCAATGGTATCGCACCCACAACAGTTGCAGTGTTCTGGAATATAGATTCTTGAGACTATCTATCCAGCCGCTGTCCGTGATATCATCGAGTCCTTTGGGATTACCCCCTTCCCAAATGACTCGATGATATCACGGACAGCGGCTGGATA
>JAFCZI010000360.1 GCA_019314425.1 Deltaproteobacteria bacterium
TGCTTTTTCTTGACTGTAGCCCCAACTACCAGACACTGGAAGGTCCGCATCAAAAGTTGTTTTTATGAGATCATGAATATTTGTGTTATCTTGTAGTGTATTAAAAGTCGTCATCTGTTACTCACTTATTAAATCAATTTCATCTAGCACATCATACCAGCCTTCAAGTTCTCTGCTACCTTGTACTTCAGCAATGATTTTACCTTCTGATGTTAAAAAATAGTGAAAAGGTACGCCATACTTTTCAAATCTATTAGGAATGTCATGTTGATCTCTTGACATGTAAAGCAGTATATAGTCTTCTTTCATATCTTTTATGAGGTCTTTATTGGAGAGGGTTTGTTCTTTAAATCTTTCACAGTGCGTGCATCGGTCAGCCCCTATAAAAAGGTAGACCATTTTGTGCTCTTTTTTGGCTGTGGCAAGAGCATTTTCATAATTGTGTTCCCAATTAAGTTCTATGGCATTAATCGTTGAAGAAAGTAGTAATATTGAAAAGAAAATTTTGCTAAGAAATAATAAGTTATTCATTGTTTTTCCTCATATAAAATATTACTATTATAGCCCAGCTTCTTTAATGGCTTCTGTTCTTGCATGTGCCATAAGTGGCTCGAAGACTAGTTTGAGAGTACCGTTACTCATGATGTCATCTAGTGCATAAAGTGTAAGCCCTATGCGGTGGTCTGTGAGTCTGTTTTGTGGGTAGTTGTAGGTACGTATCTTTTCAGAACGTGAGCCTGAACCTACTTGGAGTTTTCTTTGACTTGAAGACTCATCTAAGCTCTTTTGTAAGGCAGCTTCATAGACTCTTGCTTTAAGGACTTTCATCGCTTTGGCTTTGTTTTTGTGTTGTGATTTTTCATCTTGGATGGCAGCGACTATCCCTGTAGGGATGTGTGTAAGACGTACCGCAGAGTCTGTGGTGTTGACTGACTGTCCTCCACAACCACTTGAACGGTAAGTGTCCATTTTGATCTCATTTGGTTTGAGGTCAACTTCTACATCATCTACTTCAGGGATGACAGCTACTGTGATGGCCGAAGTATGTACACGTCCTTGTGTTTCTGTATCAGGTACACGCTGTACACGGTGGATGCCACCCTCGTATTTGAGAACAGCATAGACATTTTCACCTGATATTTGGGCGATAAGTTCTTTGTATCCCCCTGCTGTACCATCACTACTACTCATAATTTCTATTTTCCATCCTGCCTGCTCTGCATAACGGGAGTACATACGGAAAACATCAGCAACAAAGAGTGCAGCTTCATCACCACCTGCTCCAGCTCTAAGTTCAAGTAAAATGTTTTTATCATCATTCTTGTCTTTTGGAAGCATAAGGACTTTGATTTCACTCTCTAATGCGGGTAGCATAGGTTCTAATTCGCTAAGCTCTTCTTTGGCAAGATCACCAAGCTCTGCATCTCCTAAAAGTTCTTTGTTCTCATCTATAGCATCGGCTGTTTCTATGTAGAGATTTGCTTTTTCTACAAGTTCATTTAGTCCGGATTGTTCTTTGCTTAGTTCTGTCATACGAGAAATATCACTAGCAATGTCTGGAGAACTTAAAAGTTCTGTGATCTCATTGTGTCTGTTAATAAAAGGTTGGAGTTTTTCTTTGAACATGGGTGTTCTTTATGTTGGATTATGAGAAGTGTGTTTCAGTGACAGATGTCACTGAAACAAGAAGGCTGTTTTATGCTACAGCGTTTACCATTTTATGAAGACGGCTTACTTTTCTTGCTGCAGTTGTTTTCTTGATGAAACCTTTGCTTACAAGTGAGTGGATCTGCTTATTTGCTGTTGCGAATGCAGTTGTTGCTGCTGCTTTGTCTGAAGCCTCTACTGCTTCGTGAACTGCTTTAACGATGTTTTTGATTCTAGTTCTGTAATATCTGTTTCTTTCAGTTCTTACAGCCGTTTGCAAAATACGTTTTTTTGCTGATTTGTTGTTTGCCATAGTCGTTTCCTTAATGTGTATTACTCTACTAACCCTATAGGCTGTGGAGTGAAATTAGTGCGCGAATGATATCCAAAAGAAGATTAAAGCATTATTAAACATATAGGCTAATCCACCTTCTTAAGCTGGTATCCTTTTTTTCTAAGCTCTTCGATTAAACCATTTTCTTCTGCTAAGTGTCCAGCACCAATAGCAAAAAAATAGTTTTTTTTCGGATGCTCTTGCAAGATGAGATGCATACGTTGCAGAAAGCGGATATTTCTTTCTGTTAGAAGTGAGCTAAACAACTTTTCATCAAGTGCCTGGATTTTTGGGTCTTTGTCTTTAAAGGTGTTCTGTAGCTCTCTAAATCCTCCAAGCTCACCTTTTATGTACCACTTTTTGAGGGCTTGTGTGTATCGTTGATTTTCTGTTTGGTTCATACTGTCTATAAGAAGGAGTTCTTGTTCCTGAGGTGAGAGAATGTCAAAGTAGACAAGTTGTTCTTTGGGCGTTTCCAAACCCAGGGCAGGCATAGCGCTGTCTTTTGCACTTTTTACGAGGCGTTCATCCATAAACAGTACGTGGGGGTTGTTTTTTAATTCAGCATAGTTTGCAA
>JAFCZI010000361.1 GCA_019314425.1 Deltaproteobacteria bacterium
CACCCCATCTTCGCCTATTTTGGCCTGCTCACATAGCATTAGTATGCTACGCAGTCCCAAATAGACGAATATGAAGCACTGGCCAAACATTTACATTGCAAGCCGAATATTTACCTTAAGCGAGGCGCCGTTAGCCATTTGCCATTAGCTTATGGCGGCAGCTAACAGCTCAAATCAGAAAGCGCATGTCCAGGCGGGGGCACAAAACGTGAACACAAGTTTTCACCCTTCTCATACCCCATCACCCACACCGAAAGATAAGTATCCACGTAATCCAGCCAGGACCTAAAGGTGTCGGGATCGGTGGCATGGCGGAACAGTTTTGCCGTTACAACGGCGCTTCCGGCGGCATAATGCCGACAATCATGGCAATCCGTATCCGGAACGCAACAGGCGGCCTCCCGGTTCCATGTGAGATCCGTCCGATACTGTCTGAAGGACCGGCCCAGCCCCTGGGCTTTCGACGGGTTCATCCTGGGGTAGGGGCAGGCGTAGAGGTCATGGAGACTCAAGGGGTGGGTGTGGGCGACGATGTTATAGGGGGAAAACAGAACCGTATCGGGATATTGCGATAGAAGCGCCATCACGGTCTCCCGAACAAGTTTAAGGGATGTTTCCGTATGGCGAAGGGGGCCTTCATAACCCACCGGCGCTGAAAACATGTTGAAGGTGACCTTGCACCCCGCTTCCGCAAGCACCGCCAGAACAGGTTCGGCATCGGCAATGTTGTCACGGGTGAAAGTATACACAAAGACCGCCCGCTCGTCCCCCTGGTAGTTGGAAATCTGTTGCTTCAACATACCCTCCCGATGTCGAATCCGGGCGCTGGTCCCATCATTTCCCCAGACGGAAACATGGATTTTGTAGCCGACGGACTCCGGAATTTTCCGCAGCCCGTTGGAAGCAATGGCGCCCAGGGGTATTTCCTGAAAACAGACGTCACAAAGATCCGGCACAAGAGACGGCTCGGCGCCCGCCAAAACCACATAGGTAATGCCCCGTTCTTTCTCCGCCTTCATGAGCTGTTGCCACTGATCGGGGTCCAGGTTTTCCCGGGCAAACTGCTTATCTCCCTCATAATAATAACAGCCATCACAGCGAATATTACAGCGATGGGTCATGTCATAGGTGGATTCCCGCATGAAAAAATAACGGCGCACCCTTTCCCATCGCCGGTTTATCTCAGGATCGGCCAGAAGGTCTTTGAACCGATACGTCTTTTTTTGTAGGTTTTCGTTCATACACCACCCTCAGAGTTCCCGTGCATCCGGGCCGGTTTTTCTCTTAATTCCAACAAACAGGCCATTGAGCCCAACCACAGAGAGTAACACTTCCAATGATAAAATGAAAGCGGCATTTACCGTTTACCGTATTCCCCCCAACGGCACCATCAAAGGTTGATGCCCTTCAGCCAACCCACTCCAACCGGCAAGGCACATACCGGTGCAACGGCGTACCCAGAGGGTCTCGGTGGGTACTTTTGGCCAAATTGATGGTAAATGATACTAAGGCCCTTGCGGCAAACATAGCCTTGACTGCGGAGATTGTCCCGGGCCGGTTTTTTTCCATTGACTCATAATTTTCTCCCTGCCGTCAATAAGCGGCTGTTATGAAATGGATTCAAGCGCCGCCAACAAATCTCCTGCCGGAGGAAAGTCCGCCGGATCAGCGGAAAGATGACGGAATCGAACATACCCCGAACTATCGATGATAAAAGCACCGGCCAGTTGTTTCACATCCCCTTCGGGAATCCCCACCAGATTTCCCTCAGCAACGGCTGAAAAGCTTTTTAACGCCAGGGTTGGCGAGAGGAAATCGAGCACACCCATTCGTTTCAGGCCGTAAGCATCATAAAGTTTCCGCTCGGGATCACAAACCATCGGGAACGGAATTGCAAACTTTTCCAGGAATTCTCCGGACTCCTTTGGGGGACCCATCCCAACCAGCACTACCCAGCCCCCGGCTTTCTTGAAATCGGCTGATTTGTCGCGCAACTGCGCCACTTGCTTT
Organism: Deltaproteobacteria bacterium; assembly: GCA_019314425.1. Taxonomy (GTDB): domain Bacteria; phylum Desulfobacterota; class DSM-4660; order Desulfatiglandales; family Desulfatiglandaceae; genus NaphS2. The sequence continues at coordinate 2,011 of JAFCZI010000361.1, forward strand.
CTGGCGAAGGGTCAGCCAAAGTGTCGAAGAAATACCAGCACAACCGTTTCTTTTTCCCAGAATTGACTCAGTTTTTTTTCGCCCCCATCGGACAGAATCACTTTTCGGTCCAGGGCTTTTTTGTTGATATTGGGCATGGAAATATTCCTTTCATGCTGTTTCAGCCGCCTGTAAGCCCATTAGAATGGATTTTGTCCAAAAGCGCAAACTTTTTGCGTGAATATTTGACTTGGATTCCACTGGGTGGCATATTGTGGCACAATAAGCGCACACCTAAATCTCATTGAATTTAAGGAGGGTCGACAGAATGGCAGATTTGACGGAAAAAAACCTGGCCTATGCATTTGCTGCGGAATCCAAAGCCACGATTCGAAATGAGGCCTTTGCCAAAAAAGCGGAAACCGAAGGTTACACCCAGATCGCTCGCTTGTTTCGAGCGATTTCAGACGCCGAATCCGTGCATGCACGCCGGTATCTGGAGTTGATGCGCGGCAAAATCGGATCAACAGAGGAAAATCTGGAAACGGCTTTCAACAACGAAATCAAC
>JAFCZI010000362.1 GCA_019314425.1 Deltaproteobacteria bacterium
CAATACCCGGGTATCACTGGAGATATACGCCTGACGGCACAAAAGAAAAAATAACAACAAGTTCACTGTCGAGGGTATTGATCCACCCAAATAGTTATCAGACACGCAGTGACCTGTTTAATAATCTCATCAAGTCATTATTGATGAAAGGTAATGGATACCTGGTTGCGAAGCGTAACGACCGCAACGAGATCAGTGAGATCCACCAGTTACCCTTCAGCACAATGCCCTATATCGATCCTACGACCAAACAGGTATTCTACGCAGCGGGCATAAATCCGATGCTGGATGAGTTTGTATTCGGCGATATCACGATGATGATACCTGCGCGTGACATCTGTCATATCAGGTTATACACTCCTAATCATCCTTTGGTTGGCGTGTCACCGATCAGGAATGTTGCATCGTCAATTGCTGCAAATGCTGCGATTACAAATCAGCAGGCAACATTCTTCTCAAACATGAATCGGCCCAGTGGTATCTTGTCAACGGAAATGAAGTTGACAGAGGACCAGATGCGGCAATTGCGAAGTGCCTGGGATGAACAGTCGAAAGGCATGAACACGGGTGGCGTACCTATTTTAGGCAGCGGCATGAAGTGGACGCCGATGTCGATAAATACTCAAGACGCCCAGACTGTGGAAGCGTTCAACATGACAGTCGAGGATATATCACGTGCTTTCCGCGTGCCTCTGCCTCTGATCAACGACAATCGCCACAGCACATACAATAACGTGGAACAGCTTATTGCACACTGGCTCTCAGGTGGACTGGGATTCATCATGGATCACGTTGAGAATAACTTGGATAAGTTCTTCGGTTTACCTATATCTGAGCGTGTTGAATTCGATATCGATATGCTCATGCGCACCGATTTCAAAGGCAGGATCGAAGGTTATACGAAAGCGATACAGGGATCACTCATGTCGCCCGATGAAGCACGATCAAGATTTGGCGGATTGAAGCCTGTTGATAATGGTAATAAGGTCATGGCACAGCAGCAAATGGTCCCACTTGGGTGGATGGAGGAGCAAGCACAAATTCTTGCATCTGCGCCCGCGCCTGAAGATGACGAAACAAACTCACTGAAGTTTTTACGGAAAGAAATGTATGGATAAGTCAACACTGAAGGCTGTCGCGACAGTATTGCGTGATGAGCGCAAAACTACTGACGAGAAAATTGAGGCATTGCGAAAGCAGCAACTCGTATGGGACACGGAGAAGGCCAAGAATTTTCAGACAACACTCGATGAGGCATGCGCAAATCTGCGTGAGGAAATTGAGTCGGGCGCCCGGTCGAATAAGAGTCAGGTTGACAGTAAGCACCTGGTAATTCTGCAAGATCTGGAAACTATCAGGGATGAGCTGACAGAGACAGCAAGCAATATGCTTGAAGCCTTCTCAGCCAATGTACAGGCACAGTTCTTGAAGCTTCAGGAGCAGGGTCGCAAAATGCACAAGAGCAACATGGCCCATGTCGCAAAATTAAGAGACGGTACTGACGGCAAGAACGGTACTGACGGAAAGGACGGTACAAAAGGCTTCGATGGTAGAAATGGAGTGGACGGGGTAGCCGGAGCTGATGGCAAGAATGGTACTAATGGCGTTAATGGCACTGATGGTTCTGATGGTCAAGACGGCGCACAGGGCATTAAGGGAATTGATGGCATGGATCGTATTACAGTCGTGCCAAGACATATTAAAGAAGGCGATTCAATGGAACGCAATGAAGTAATCGTCTTCAAGGGCGGTATCTTCATGACGACTCGGGAAACCGAGCATAATCCTGAAGAGGATCCCCATGCGTTCATCAGCCTGATCACGGGTGTCAATCAGCTTAAGGCAGAATACGATCTTGCCATACGAAAATTCGTTTTCACGAGTGTTCTGTCTGACGGTACGGTCAAGCAATTCTATCTACCCGACATGCCTCGCATGGTTGAGGACGATGCAGACTGCTTGATCGATGGTGATTTTTACTTCGATGAAAAGGGCATACACATTCACCACAAAGGTGAGTGGACTGTCCATGATACACAAGGCATAAGGGGTGAAGTAGGCGAACAGGGTGCATCTGGTGTGGATGGTAAGGATGGCGTTCGTGGTCGGAAGGGCATGAGAGGCACTACCGGCATTGGCATTGAGCTACTTTATCCCGCAGAAGGCACAATCCATGTGGCCATGACGGATGGCACTATTTACAAGGATTTGTTCGCTACAATCCTACCCAACACTGATGTATCTCAGGCAATTGCAAGATGGGCAGGCATTTACAAGTTTGGTAAGAACTACGCCGCAGGCGACATGGTCTCGTCCTATAGATCTTTGTGGCTCTGTATCAATGCAAATAATGGCAACTTGACAGAGCCTGATTGGACGCTGATGATTCATGCGGGTGGAGGCGGTGGAGTTGTTACGGGCGGTACCGGCGGGACAGTTGACCTGACCCCATATCAGCTAAGGTCTGAAAAGGGTGCAGCATCAGGGTATGTCCCATTGAATCCCAATTCAAAGATCGATGCACAGTACCTGCCGCCATCTGGAGCGACTCCGCAT
>JAFCZI010000363.1 GCA_019314425.1 Deltaproteobacteria bacterium
TCGGGTCCAATGGGAAGAAGCCGAATTCGGCCCCCTTGAAATTGAGTGTGCATTACGGTCCAAAGATCTTTATATAAGCCGATCCAGCTTACGGTTCGAGCGGGGCAAACTCCTGTTGCGGGGTCATCTGAAACGGGGGAAAAAACCGGAAATGCTTTTTACCAGCTACCTTGAGATGGTGCAGCAACCCCTGGAAGATTTGCCGACACCCCTGGCATTTGTCAAAAACCGACTGGAAGGCAGGCTGACCCTGGAAACCCTGCTTTTTGCCAGAGGAAATACAAACAAGGAGTTTCTTTCAAGCCTCACGGGAGGCGCAAATGTACTTCTGGAACAAGGGGTCGTAAGAAAAAGCAATGTATTCATCAAAATCCTGGATAACATGAGCTTGACCCGTGCTTTTGAAACAAGACCTGAAAACCTGTCGAAGGACGGCCTCTATTTCAGTCGCATCGAAGGGCGCTTTGACATCGATAAAGGGATTGCCAAGGCTGACAATCTGGCCATGGAAAGCCCTGTTTTCAACGCTGTGGCAGAGGGGAAGGCGGATTTGCGCACCGGTATGATCGACGCAGAAATCGGTGTTCATCCCCTGACCACGGCGGATTTTCTGGTCAGCAAAATTCCCATACTGGGATACCTGTTGAGCGGAGACGATAACACCATTGTGGCGGAATATTTCAAGGTGGATGGAAAGATGTCTAATCCGGATGTCCAATACATGGCCTTTAAGAGCATGAGCTATGGCACCTACAGTTTTTTCAAGCGATTGTTTCTTGTTCCCCAAAGACTCTTTCAAAATATTCGTGAAGCGGCCGGTGACTTTGAACATAAGGAATTGCCATTGCCGGATAAAAGCCTTCAACCGGAATACGATCTGGCACATTGAACCGCTGAAAAAATTGGCTCTCCGGGTTTTTCGGTTTTTTCAGAAGGTTGCAAAAAATATGGAAGCCTGATAGAAAGGTGGGCCTAATGAATCGTAGGAAAAGGCCATTTGATGGACGGTGTTGCTGCCGGTTCATCATGGCCGGAGAAATCGGAGGATTATATTATGGCCAAGCTAGGGCTTGTTGACACTTTCAAAAAGAGGACTCGACACCCGTTTAGACCCAGATCGTCGGATGTGATCAACCGGCTGTTTTCCGATTTTATGCCTTTTGGTTCCTATCGAAGCGACTCCCTGATTACAGGATCATGCCAATACTCGGGAAAATTGCTCTATGTGGTTGCCCACCAGAAACCCAAGCCGGAGGATCTCCGAAGCGATGAGGACCTCAAGAAACTGAATTACGGCATGCCCACCTCCGATGACCACTCGGTTATCCTTTCCGTTTTGAAAGAAGTCCGTGAACAGGATCCGGAAAACACCTTTCTTTTTTCCATTATCGATACCTACGGGGCCGATATTTCCATGTATTCGGCCCAGCGATTTCAGGCTTTCTTTATCGCCCACCTGATTCGTGAATTTCTGACGATTCCCATCAGGACCATCTCGCTGATTCTTGGAGAAGGGGGTAGCGGTGGCGCTCTGGCGATCCAGGTCACCGACATACGGGGTCAGATGGAGGATGCCCTTTATGCCACGGCTCCCCCTGAAAGCATGGCATCCATTGTGTTCAGAGATTCGGAGCGAATTGAAGATGCACTCTCTATTTTGAAACCGGGCGCCAAAGATCTGAAACGTCTGGATGTTATCGACCGCATTGTGCCCTTCTCCGAGGATGTTACCGATACCACCGCTATGACCCTGAATATTGATCAATTCCTGACCCGGGCCATCAAGGATCTGTCGCGATCCAAAATTGAAAAACTCATAAAACGGCGGGAAATCAGAGCTAAGAATTACGGTTTGTCAAAGGGAAGTGGCAAATTTTACGACATAAAACGGTATATCGAAACTCCCATCAAGAAAGCCTTTCGAAAACCGCCGCCGAACATCGAGATTGTCAATTATACGAGCCTGACGGAAGTGGGTGATGGCTACGGCAACCTTCAGCATGCGCCGTCCGACCATGAACTGATCGAATGCGGCGCCGGCAAACAGGGCGATAAACAACAAAAAGGCTGCGGCAAACTGATTCCGCTCCAGGCGCTGCTGGATAACTTCAACGTATGTCCGGAATGCGGTTTTTCCTATACCCTGGGCGCCAGCGGCTGGATAGACTGCTTGGCCGATACGGGCAGTTTTCATGAGCTTTACCGGAATTTAACCGTTGACCAACTCCTGGAAGAGTCCGCCATCACGAACTATTACAGAGAATTTCTGGCCAAACAGGAAGGGCATTCCCACTTTAACGAATCTCTGGTGGTGGGCAGCGCCCGGGTCAACCAGATGCGCACCGTTATGGCGTTAAGCGCTTTCTACTACTGCGGCGGCTCCATGGGGGTGGTATTCGGTGAAAAATTCAGAAGGGGGGTGGATTACGCAATCCAGGAGAATCTGCCGTTTATCAGTCTGTGTTGTTCAGGTGGCGCCAGGCTCTACGAAGGCATATCCGCACTGATGCAAATGGTAAAAGCCATTGAATCCATTAACCGTCTCAGA
>JAFCZI010000364.1 GCA_019314425.1 Deltaproteobacteria bacterium
CCTAGCTCTTTGCCCACTTTGCGCAGCAAAATATAAAGAATTTGTAAAGAATGATGATGAAGTTGCCGAAGAGCTCTTAAATGCTCTTATGGAATCTGGGAATCTGGAAATTCCTTTACGTTTAGGTGAAGAGAATCCTACCCTTCGATTTGTAGAAACCCATTACATTGATTTACATGTTGCCTTATGGGGAGTACCTGAGGAACCGTAGATCCTTCAGATAAAAGGAGGCAAGAAATGGAACCAAACAAAATAGCCGCTGAAATAAACAGATTGAGCCTGCCGCAAAAACTGATCCTGGCCCAAGATATTTGGGACTCCATTGCTTTGGAAAGAGGCAAACTATCTATGCCGGAATGGCAAAAAAATGAGCTTGAAAAAAGATACGGTCAGTACAAACAGGGCAAAATGGAACTGCATGACTGGCGGGAAATTCACGACGAGTTGCGGGAAAGGCATAAATGAGACTGCGTTATACCGACAGGGCAAGAAACGACCTTGATATTGCCTTCGAGTGGTATGAAGATCAGCGGAGAGGTTTAGGTTTTGAATTTCTTGATTGCGTAGAAGCAGCCATCGAGTCAATCCAAAAAATGCCGAAGCTGTATGCTATACAGCACGATCATTTCAGTCGGGCTCTGGTGCGACGGTTTCCCTTTTCAATTTTCTACACCATTGAAAAAATGGAAATTGTGGTACACGCTATTTTTGATAACAGGCAAGATCCTGTACGATTACCGTAATTCTCAAGTTCCCCGTTTGCCCAGTGCGTACGTTCCCTGCTTGCCGGTAAAGGGCATGATCAGCAGCCGGGGCAGGGTGACTTGGGCGGTATTTCTGAACTGCCTTAACCCGATGGTCATTTCCAGGTGGCCGTCTTTGGGTTGAGCCGTGTAAGTGCCGAAGATTCGATCCCACCAGGACAGGTTGAAGCCGAAGTTGCTGTTGGTTTCCCTGGGGTATATGGAGTGATGCACCCGGTGCATGTCCGGGGTGACCACCAGGAATCTCAGGATTCGGTCGAAACCGGATGGCAACCTCACATTGCCGTGATTAAACATGGCCATGCCATTTAAGATTACTTCAAAAGCCACCACCGCTCCCACCGGGGGCCCCAGCACCGCCACTGCGGCCATTTTGATGAGCATGGAGATGATGATTTCAATGGGATGGAACCGTAGGCCCGTGGTCACGTCATAATCCAGGTCCGCATGGTGCACCATGTGTGGAACCGCCACAGCAGGGGCACCGCATGGAACATCAGATGCTGAAGATAAACCACCATATCCAGCAGAATGATGGCCAGGGAAAATGATATCCAGTCGGGCAGATCATAAAGATTGAGGAGACCCCAGCCCTGTTCACGGGCCTTAATGGCGACCGCCACCGCCAGCACCGGGAAAAGAAGACGCACCACAAGGGGGTTGAGTACCGTAAGAACCAGATTCCATGTCCAGCGGATCGCTTTGGAGGTGGATTTTTTTCGTCTGGGCGCAATAATCTCCCATAAGGCCATAACCAGGAAAATACCCAGAAAAAAACTCAGTCGGATAACGGCTTCTTTTTCCATGGGGTTCAAGTCCTTTCATTTCCGTTTCTTCATCTATTGCAGCTAGAGATTACCGATGATGCCCTCCCACAGATTTGAGAGGGATTGCCCGGCTTTTTCGGCGGTGGCGATGACCGCATCAATGGACGTCTCCTCCATGCAGTCCGGCAGATTCATGTTGGTGATGACGACGATGCCCAGAATTTTCAGACCGCTGTGGACACCCACAATGGCCTGGCTGACCGTTGACATGCCCACCGCATCGGCGCCTATCATTTTCAAGAATCGTGTTTCAGCCGGTGTCTCAAGGGAAGGGCCCAGGACGCCCACATAGACGCCCTGACGCAGGGGAATCTTTTGTTCAAGCGCCACGCTACCCGCCAGGCGGACAAGATCGGGGTCATAAACACGGGTCATGTCCGGAAACCGGGGGCCGAAATCATCCAGATTTCGCCCAACCAGCGGATTCACTCCTTTCAAATTGATGTGGTCGGTGACAACCATGAGGTCCCCCGCTTCAAACTGTGGATTTAAACCGCCCACGGCACTCGACATAAACAGGTATTTTGCCCCGAGCATGGCCATGACCCTGACGGGAAATGTCACCTCCGTTGGTGTATAACCCTCATAAATATGGAACCGGCCTTCAAGGGCCAGCACGTATTTTCCGGCGATTCTGCCGCCCACCAGATTTCCGTGATGCCCCTCAACTGTTGAGGTCGGAAAATTGGGAATCTTTTCAAAGGGTACGCGAAAGTCAACGGAGATTTTTTCGGTAAGGCTTCCCAGACCCGTACCGGTGATCATGCCGATCTCCGGTGCTTTGTTCATCAGCGAAGAGAGAAACCCTACGGTCTCCTTTATGTCACGTAGCATAAATGTCTCCTGAAGTTTTTGTGTTCCGGTTTATGACAGGTTCGGCCTAATGTCAACATTTCAAAGCGACCACATGGTCTCAGAGTCTCAGCATGGCGCGTGAAAAAACAACCCCGGCAAGTG
>JAFCZI010000365.1 GCA_019314425.1 Deltaproteobacteria bacterium
CCAGCTATGGGTCCATAAAAAAAGATTCCGCGGATCATGCCCTGATACGGCTCTTGGTGGAAAACACGGACAAAGTCATCGACCTGCTCTCCCAAAAAGGCTACCTTTTTGACATTCTGCCGGTAATCGCCATTGAGATCGAAAACAGGCCGGGAAGCCTGGCGAAAATAACCAAAAAATTCGGGGAGGAAGGCATTAATATCAATTACGTCTATGGTTCCGCAATCGCCGGCAGCCAAAAATCTTTATTTGTCTTCAGCCCGGAAGATATCGAAATGGCGGCCCGGATTTTCAACGAGCCAGATCAACAATCTTAAGCTGCACGCTTTCGGTTCCCTGCCATCTGTTTATTTCGGGTGTAAACAGAAGGTCCATTGAGACGCCCTTAAGGGGATGGTGGCTTCCAAGTCTGAATCCGATGGCATCGAGTGCCTGTCCCTCCTGCCCCAGCCGCAGCTTGAGATGTCTTTCACCCACAACCCTGGAATCAAAAACCTTTACGGAACGGGCCATAAAAACAGGTTCCGGGTTACCCTCACCAAAAGGGGCAAGGGCATTGATCTGATGAATGACATGCGGGGTGATGTTCCTGAAGAGAAGTTCCGAATCCACGCTGATACTGGGGATTAAGTCCTTTGGATTGAGATGTATTTCGGCCTCTGTTTCGAGACCTTCTCTGAGCTTTTCCAAACGATTTTCCGGCAGTGTGAACCCCGCCGCGTGATAGTGCCCGCCGAATTTATCAAAACAATCGGACATCTTTTTCATAGCGCCATAAAGATCGAAACCGTCGATGCTCCTCCCGGAGCCAACGGCAAGGCCGTCCTTAATGGCGGCCATCATGACAGGCCTGTGATATCGGTCCACAAGGCGCGATGCCACAATACCCAGAACGCCTCTGTGCCAGTTTTCCGAACCCAGCACAATGGTGCGTCTACCCTCCATCTGATCATCAATCATGGCCATGGCCTGTTCAAGGATCTCCTGTTCCAGGGCCTGACGTCGAACATTCGCCGCATCGATCTTGTTGGCCAGGACATGCGCTTCGGACTGGTTTTCACTCATGAGCACCTGCAGCCCCAACAGCGAATCCCCCATACGACCGGGCGCGTTGAGCCGGGGGGCCACCCTGTAAGCCAGATCATCGGAAGAGACGTCGCTTGCGCCAACACCTGCCACATTCATAATCGCGCGGATTCCCGGCCATATGGAATGGGCCATGCGGGCAACGCCAACGGAAACCAGCATTCGGTTCTGTCCCAACAACGGCACACGATCCGCCATGGTGCCCAGGGCCGCAAGATCGAGATAGTCCCTCAGATCCGGCTCGACTCGCGTCTTGAACCATCCCTTTTTCCGCAATGCCGCACGAAGCCCCACAGCCAGAAAAAAGGAGAGCCCGACGCCGGAAAGGTCTTTAAACGGGAAGGAACAACCGGGTTGATGGGGATTAACCACCGGACATTGCGCCTGAAATCCGTTCGGCATAAGGTGATGATCCGTGATGACCACATCCATCCCCAGGTTTTTCGCCAGATTCACTTCTCTGTCATTGGAAATCCCGCAATCAACCGTAATGATCAAACCCGTTCCGGTTTCGTGAATCTGTTTCACCGCCGTTTCGTTCAAGCCATAACCTTCGTTCAACCGGTCGGGCACATAAGTTGCCACAGAAGTTCCCAGATGGGACAGGAAGGTCGCCAGCAGGGCGGTGGCGGTGAGACCATCTGCATCGTAATCACCGTAAACGGTGATTTTCCGGCGCTCTTCCATGGCCAGGACAATGGTCTTGATGGCTTCATCCATCCCTTTCATGCCCATGGGGTCGATCATTTGAGATAAACGGGGAGACAAAAAGGCTTTAATGGCATGAATGTCCGTGAGGCCGCGGTTCACCAGAAGCTGCGCCTGGAGAGGGGTCACGTGGGCTTCACGAACAATTTGAGGCACAAGGGGAGATTCGGGCTTTAATTTCCAACTTTTGCGTTTGGACGAAGTGCTTTTCATTGCGGATCACGTTTAAGAAGTTCTTCGATGGCCCCCACATCACCCGGGACATCCACCTCTATGGAATCGTACGGGCTTTCCGGAACACTGATTCTGTATCCGTTTTCTAAAGCCCGCAACTGTTCCAGCTTCTCCAATGATTCGAGTCTCCCTTCGGGAAGTGCTGTGAACTTGAGCAAAAAATTCATCCTGAAGCAATAGAAGCCCAGATGCTTGAAATGGACCTGGCCGGGATTCGCATCCCGGCAGAAAGGAATGGGACATCGGGAAAAATAGAGGGCAAGTCCCCGGTTATCCGTCACTACTTTTACGTGGTTGGGATTGGTCACATCCCTCTCATCCCGAATTCGACATTTAAGGGTACCCATGGGGATGGATTCGTCTGCTATCAGCGGTTCAATCATGGCGGAAACCACCTCGGGCTGAAAAGCCGGCTGATCCCCCTGAATGTTCACGACCAGGTCCCGGTCCTTCACACCGATCTTTTGAGCCGCTTCGGCAATTCGATCCGTTCCGGAGACATGATCGGGGCGCGTC
>JAFCZI010000366.1 GCA_019314425.1 Deltaproteobacteria bacterium
CCTTCGATGCCGTCGACCTGTCCGTCCAGCAGGTCGCCGGTGGAAACCAGGATATCCGGTTTTGCAGCGCGCACCACGTTTAGGATGCGTGAAAGCTGCCTTTTCCCCATGATCAGCCCCAGATGCACGTCAGGAATCTGGACAATCCTGAATAGACCCACTTCTTTCGGGATTTCGGGAGATTTTATGACGATATGTTCCGTCTGAATACTAATGGCTTCGATCTGTGCATACACGCCTAAAGAAAGAGCCGTCCCCAGGCAAAGAAAAAAAAAGGTTTTGGGGGAGAGCTTCCCATTGATTGAACGACGTCCGGTTGACAGGGACACCAGAAAAACAACTCCCCGGTAAATATCCAGGAACAATGCCGCCACAACAAAGAGAAACAGGAAGCCCATCCAGGTGTATCCAACATAGGCTAGCACTCGGGCAAGGGACTCCATTCCCTGCCGCTCAACCACGCGGACCAGGATGGGGCAGACGACCATCCCCCCCATGAACAGGCCCAAAGCGACTCCCACCCCTTTGTGAAAGTGAAATGCCCGCCTGACCGTCCAGAAAGCAAGGAAATGAAGAGAACCGTAGAGGGTAATGAAAACACTTAGAAAAATGACCATTCGCACTGACAGACACCTCTTTTAAAGTTTCGGGACAGGTGTTTATTGAACCATCAGGCCCTGGACCAGTTTTCCATTTTCAAGCCATTGATCCGCCCAAAATGCTTTTCGTTGTTGGTAACGATGGTCAGGTTATGGCTCATGGCGGTTGAGGCCAGGATGAGATCAAAATCATCCAGCGGCTTTCCAATCTTTTCGAGACCTGATTTCAACACGCCGAAGATCTCAACCAGTTCCCGGCTGACAGGAATGATTTCAAATGTGTTTTCAATTATTTTTATTTTGGCAAGATTGTTGGCAATCTTTTTGGATTTATAGGCGCCATAATACAACTCCATCAGGGTGACGGCACTTATTTTGATGGGGTCGTGGAGGTGGCGCCGAAGATTCCGGCGCACCGCTTTATCGGCTTTCAAACTGTAAATGATCATGTCGGTATCAAGCAGATACATTTTAAAACCCTTCGGATAATTTCTTGGAGTTTAACCGATCCCTTTTAATATCATCAATGATTTCTTCAGGGTCTCTATCATCCTGCCAGGAGCCGCCCAGATCCAGAAGAACCTGCGCCGGCGGTTTCGCTGCACCGGTCATTTTTCTTCCGGAAAGGTAACCTTTCAATAAGTAAAGGACTTGCTGGCTGATGGATCGGTTTTCAGAATCCGCCAGGGCCTTTATCCGCCCATAGAACTCCTCGTCTATATTCTTGATTTGCAAATTCGCCATAAAACGCACCTCCATGCACTTTTCATGAAATATTACTCCTTTTTCATGACCAGCACAACAGGTTTTTTATTATCATTAACATTTCGCTTGAAAGCGTATGTAAAGATCAGTGAGACAACTTGAGGATAAAGCTCAAAACCGCTCAGCCACCCCCCATCTTTCGTGGACAAATTGAACTGAAATAAGATATAAGCAAGCAGCTGTCCTCATTTCCGCATTGATGCAAAAAAAATATTGCAAGTGGAGATTGGAACGGGTAGCCTGCGTGCATACAATCAGCAAATTTCAACAACACCCCCAACGCATCCCGTGAGAACTGCGCACCATTGGGGGTTACTTTTTTGGCGAGCCCGGAAATTGGGAAGAGCGGAACGAAACCTACCACAACGGCCAAGGGTAGAGGACACTGGTTCTTATGGGAAAAACAGTTGATTCTTAGTCATTTTGATGGAAAATGAGAAGCTTGGTGAGAGGATACCGCTCAATGCCATGGTTGTATTTCAGGTGGATGGCGATGATGATTTTAACCGGTGGCATAAAAACACCTCTTTGAGGAACCGGGAGAAAGATCAGCCGGTGATTCTTATCAAAGTGAAACGATGGCGAGAACATTCTTCCATTGAAGAACTTCATCTTTCGGAGATCGGAGAAAAACTGGAACCCGCAACAGGTGTGCCCGTTTCAGCGTGAGACAGCCGTTTCAAACAATACGTACATCTCAAAACGTCGACTCGACCACGGGAGAACCCATGAACCATGCCACCCAAAATGATCTGAGACTCATCGAAGCCGGCTTTCCCTGTCACCAGGTGGGGGCGGAAACTCAGCGGGAAGATCCTGGAGAAGATTGAGGTGGATGAGACCGGAACCGAATCCACCCAGCAGACTTGGTTGATACCCAAAAATCGTAGGGTGGATTAAGGAGCGTAGCGACGAATCCACCTTCATTAGCATACCTTTATTCCCAATCTACCCCTTATTATATTTCCTGGTTCGTGGTTCCCCCAATCTGAGAATATCAGCCACGCGCAACTGCACGGGGAAATGAGGTTAGATGGTGGATTCGCTGCGCTTAATCCACCCTACCCCCCCTTATGGGGTTCCTTGGGAGAACGCGTGCCGTTACAACCTCTTCTGCAATGCATAAAAAGCCACCGGCACAATCACCAGGGTGAAAAGGGTTGAGGCAAAAAGCCCGAAA
>JAFCZI010000095.1 GCA_019314425.1 Deltaproteobacteria bacterium
TGTGTGAAAGACTAATTTTGAGGTGCCAAAGCTATGAAAATTAGAGATCTTAGCCACAAAACCTCATAATTTGATATCCTCTGTTTGATTCTGAACGCTTATTTGGCGTTTTTTTGCATAAAACGGTCACGTTTAAACCTATGGCACTTTTTTGTATTGCACCCATAAGAGGGATGCTTGTCTGAATCTGCTGAATAAACTTGAAGCTGAAGGAGTTGTAAAACTTCCGGAAAAACGGAAGATTCGTATAGATGGACAGCGTCAAAGACCGATATCGGTGACGAACCGGACGGCGCCTCAATCTGATATTGCATGCAATTTAAAATAGTTGGGGTCGGTAAGAATTGAGGTTGTTGAGGACCAGGAGTCATCAGGGTTGTGGAATGAATACGTATCGCGGCACCACTACTTGGGCTACAAGAAACCGTTTGGAACGTTTCTGAGATATTTTATTGTGTGCGACAGGGGACTATTGGGATGTCTGCTGTTTGCAGGCGCGGCCAAGGCCCTTGGCATACATGACAAATGGATCGGCTGGGAAGACAATGATCGGTTGAGGAATCTGGCGTGGGTCATAAACAATACGCGTTTTTTGATTTTTAAATGGGTTCGCGTCAAGGCTCTTGCGAGTCATGTGCTGGGGCAGGTGGGACGGCGCATACGTGAAGATTGGAATGAGCGCTGGGGTTACCGGTCGGTTTTGATGGAGACCTTCGTTGACCCGGGACGGTATCATGGGAGTTGCTATAAGGCTTCAAACTGGGAACATTTAGGGATGACGACGGGGAAAGGACTCGTTCGTAAAGGGAAAAAATATACCACCACCCCCAGGATGATTTTTGTAAAGCCACTGGCAAAGGATTTTCGCTTTCTTTTATGTTCAGATCAACTGAAAGGGAGGGGAAGAGATAAAGGCGCTGAGGAGAAAGTGGGGCCATAGACACCAGCATTTTGAGTGGGTAAACCATATTGAGTACGCCTATGGTCCAAATGGAAGGAAGAAGCAGATCCTCCACATGGTGATTTGCAGGGAAACCTGGGAGGAAGTGGCGAAGGATTCGGCTGAAATCGAGACGAAAAAATCTCGTCATGTCTGGATTTCGGATAAGCCTCTTTCCAAAGAGAATGTACATAAAAGGTGCAATTTGTGCGCTCGCCACCGCTGGAGTATTGAGTCTGGTATCCTCGTCGAGAAACGGCATGGCTATTGTTATGAACACGCCTTCTCATACGACTGGAGCGCTATGAAAGGGTATCACTATTTGATGCGGGCACTTCATCAATATCTTAGCTGTTTATTCTGAATGTCTGGTAGATATCGTGCGGAAATTTGGGGTGCGGGGATTCATCCGTTTCGTTCGGGAAACCCTGGTCGGTCCATGGTTGGCACCCCCGAAAGTTCAAGAACGTCTTGGAGCAAAATTTCAACTCCGACTGATATAGGCATCCGCGATGCACGAAAAATCAAGGGAGATTGAGTTCGGATACTGCCGGGATGGACCTTCTGTGCCCAATCCTCCAGCAAATCGATATAACTAGCGGCAGAGCGTTGATTGTCAATGTAATGTTGTGATAGGTGGGGCCATAAAATTGAAAAATATCCCTGCGGGCGGTGTCAAACCAAGTTTCGGGGAATACGTGCTTCAGGATTGGCGGAAAGCGCTTGACCTTTTAGCATTAATTTTCTATTCCAAAACTGGCAGCGTGGTTTCTTCGGGTGTTTCAAAGGTCTCGTTACCATTCATCGGTTTTTTTTGCTCGGTTAACCACCGATCCACGGGGGCAATTCGATGGGCGCTATCTCCATAAAAATGTTTTACAGAACCCTTGCCGCTTCCCTGCTGGCATTTCTTTTTATGCAGGGTTGTTTTCAGCCGACCCGGGCGCCCGAAGGCGTTCTGGATACCCCTGCCCATCACGTATCCAGTGGTTTCAAGTTCCTTCAAAAAAACTATAATGCCGATGCTCGAAGGGAATTTGAACTGGCCCTTCAACTGGACCCTTACCACAGTGCGGCACACCGGGGGCTGGGATTGGTATATGGCAAAGCCAACGACTTCGAATTGGCATTCGGTGCCATGCGTGAGGCACGAGACGATGCCGGCAGCGATGAACAAAAAGCACTGGTCTATGTGGGCTTCATGCGTCTTCATACCATGTGCAAAAAAGCGGGTTGGCTGGAACAGGTGGAAAAACGATTCAAAGATGCGTTGAAATGGAAAAGTGATCTTCCCCAGGCCTATTTTTATATGGGCATTGCGTATAAAGATGCCGGTCGAACCACTGATGCGGAGAGGTCCCTAAACCAGGTGCTTAAATTCAACCAGTCTTTGGTAACCGAGGCCAAAAAGGAATTGGCGGCCCTTCACAAATCTGAATAAGGTATCGAACCCGGCTTGAGAGGAAAAAATATTTTCACATGACAGAGGGAAAAATCAAGAGAAAACGCTTTGTTATCATTTTCCTTATGGCGTTTCTTTCTTTCGGTTTGCAATTTTCGCAGGCGTTTGCTGAAGATACGAACGAAAAAAAGGAATGGTTCGCCATCGGCACAGGGACCATTGTCAAGGGGAACCTGGAGCAGGGAAAAAAGAGTGCCATCCGTATGGCTTTGTTCAAAGGGGTTGAAGGCTATCTGGTTCGCCTGTTGGGAAATCAGGTCGTTGCCGCTCGCTTCGAAAGTCTCGCGAATGAGATTATTCCCAATCTGGATCAGGAGATTGAGACCTTTCATATCCTTGCGGAACAGCGGGTCGGAGATCAATATAATGTTTTTGTAAAAATGAAGATCAACGAAAACGGTATGGCAGAAAAACTGAGGGAAGCGGGGGTTTTTCAGGCCGTTGACCGATCCGTTAAAGTTCTGTTTATGGTTTCGGAAACCCGCAGGCCCGTTGAGGTGTTCTGGTGGCAGGATGCCGCTGCTTACCCGGACTTCACCCCCACTGAACTAGCCTTGCATGGCGTCTTTCAGGACAGGGGATTTAATCCCGTCAACCGCATCATGGATCTTCCCCCTTCGGACGTTTTGTCCGGGCAATTTTCCGCCAATATTCTGCCGGAAGATGCAATCCAATGGGGAAGGCTCTTTTCAGCAGATGTGGTGCTTTACGGCAAGAGCTTGATCCTTGATGATAAATTGTTCCTGAATCTGAAAGCCATTGATGTTCGGAAGGGGGTTCAAATTTGCGAAAAACCGGGATCTCAAGAAATACCGCCGGACACGGTGGACAGCGAAAAGATTTTGGACATTATGAGAAACTGCGTCAACCAATTGGCAATTGATCTATGTCCTTGTATTCTCAGGAATATCAGCACCGAACCTGAATTGACCCAACCACTGGTTGTTACCCTGGCAGGCATCAGCCAACCGAGGCAGTTTCAAACATTTTCTGAATTTCTGAAGGTCCATGTGCCCGGCGTGAACACCATTATCCCCTCCGGAATCAGTGATGATTCGATGTCCGCCACCATTGATTTTCAAGGGGATCGGATCGCATTCATCAGCCTGGTGCTTAACCATCAAAACCTTCCTTTTCCGTTACATCTGGGTCAAACCGATACTGACAATATCCTTTTTTACATTGAATAGATCTTTCCTATGACCATCCCGAACTTGATCAGTCTCTTCAGAATACTCCTGGTGCCCATTTTCCTGGTTTTTATCATCAACAACCGGTTTCTGGCCGGTCTCGTGGTTTTTGTTCTGGCCGGATTGAGCGATGCTGCCGACGGCATGGTGGCGCGACTTTTCAATCAGAAGAGCCGCCTGGGGTCCTATCTTGACCCTTTGGCGGACAAATGCCTTCTGGCCGCTGCGTTTATCTGCCTCGCCGCCATGCACATTATTCCCGTATGGCTTACGGCGCTTGTCATCACCCGGGATATTTTGATCCTGCTCGGAGCGAGCATCCTTTTTCTGAAAAATGGCGCGTATACGGTAAAGCCCTCCGTATGGGGAAAAGCAACGACCTTCTTTCAACTGTCCACGATACCCCTGGTCCTGGTTGAAAAACACTTTCACCTTTTTTCAGAGTATGTATATGTGGTTTATGGGGCAACAGGAACATTGACCGTAATATCCGGCTTGCTTTATATCCGGTCCTGGTTCTTCACGATGAAAAACGACCCAAAAGACCGCCGGTAGGGAACCAAACGAAATTTTCCTGATTAAGCACAGATTACACCTTGACATCCGTCGTTATAACTGGCATAAGTAGCCCTTCATAGGCGCGTAGCTCAGGGGGAGAGCACTACCCTGACACGGTAGGGGTCAAGGGTTCAAATCCCTTCGCGCCTACCAGGATTAAATCAAGAACTTAGGGCACTTTTTTAGTGCCCTTTTTCTTTGGTTTGGGGGGGCCCCCACGGGTAGGACCAGCAAAGGCGGAGATTTTGTTGACGGTTTCCCGCCGTAATTTTGTGGAAACGTGTTGATAGGTTCGCATAAGGGTTCAGCGCGGCTGCCAACGCCTTAGGGATGTGAGCTTCCGGTCGGTAAAATACCCTCTTGTTGTGCGACTAAAATCGCACCTACAACGCTGCATCAATGGGCATCATCAGTATCCAACACATTTCAGAACGGTGTTTCACTGGTAAAGGCCCCCAGTTCATGGCCGGTTCGGTCGTTGGTGAACCGGGCGGCGAGCACCATCCCCACCCGGTGGGTCGAGGGGCCAGGGATTATCCATGTCGATGGTGACATAGACATTTTGCCCTTCTGATCTTTCAATCAACCCCTGAATGACCTTCAAGCCGATGCTCTGGTTCCGGAACCCCGAAGCCACAGCCGTATAACCTCGTTCCAGGTATCCGGAAAAATCCAGGGTGGATTTGATCACGGCCTTACCGGTTTTTTCATCCATCCTGGGAGCCGAGTAGGGACAGATGGAGACACAAACGCCGCAACTGCTGCAATTGAGCGGACTTAGGCAGTTGGACAAAAATAATCATCCCATTATCATCGAATCATTCACAATCCAGGGGATTGATTATCACGGCACTTGGATTTCTCACTGGGCTGAAGTGTTCGTTCTTGAAAACCCGAATCGACCCGTTTTGCAGGAGGTATGTGCAATGACAACACACAAGGTTATTATATTCAAGCCTTTTCCCTTTGAGGCGGGGCAGAAAATACATATTGACGGGGGGCCTCGCGGGGGCGACTGGGAAGTCCTTGAGGTGACCGAACGAAAAGTAAAACTGCGATGTCCCGTCTCTTTCAGAGAATTTGATTGGGACAGATTCTGCTATTTTTCCGAAGAACAGGACGGCGTTGAATGGCCGCGACGGGATTGAAAGCGCTCGCGATTTCACCCCCGCAGGTAACCACTATTCTGACTCCCGCTGGGATTGTTCGGCAAAGGCGGTGAATCGGTGTGCTTCGTTTTCATTCCCGTTCAGCTCATAAATCATGCTGATTTTTTGGTAATAATCCGTACGATTTTCCGGGATTTCCTGCACCAGCCCAAGGTACAGTTCCAGAATATTCATGGAATGATCCCCTGTTTCTAAGCTTATATCCGCATATTTTTGTTTGATGAGAGGGTCAATTCGGCTTCCGCAGCCCTGGCATCTGCTTATAATTTCGGCGTATTGTTTTCGAGCTTTTTCTTTTGATCCGAGCGCTTCGAATGTCTTTGCAAGGGCTAAGGCAATCGCCTCGTCCTGACCGTGGGAATCAAGGTAGTCCAGATAATGGGATTCAGCATCATGATACCGGTCGGCATGGAACAGCGTCTCCCCTATCAGCAAATGAATCACCGGGGAATTTCGGAGTGGCTCGGGGCAATTCATGAGCAATTGTTTCGCCTCATCAAACTGTTTGTTTTGCCAGTAGATTTCACACAACGGCGGATAGGCCCTGAGGGATTCGGGGAAGTCGTTCAAAAAACCTTCCAGCAGAGAACCACCTTCGGAATCATTGCCAAGATTCAAATGGGCGGTCGCGAGTTCGAGTTGAATAAAGCCTCCCGATGAAGACTCGGCTTCCAGGGCTTGGGACAATAGCGTAACGGCATCTTCAAAATAACTCTGATTCAGTTTGACATATCCCTCCCTGAAGGGATCGCCATAACCGCGATAGAGTTCCTGCTCCGCCTCGGGCAATGTGTTGATGAGTGCGGCGAAATATTCCGCTTCAGACTCCTGATAACCGAATTCCTTTGCGTCTTCCGAATCTTCCTCAGAAACAGACATCCCTGGCGTTTCATGCGGGATAGCGCGAGCCTTTACGCCCTTTAGCCCTTCCTCAATCTCAACGGCCAGCTGTTCATCTTGTACCAGTTCCAGAGCAAGCTGCAGAAGATCTTCGGCTTCTTCGTAGAGGCCGGAGTCCGTTAGCTCCTCCGCCGCCTTTTTATGTTCAAGTGCAAGCGCGTCTTTGCATTTGGTGATTTTTGCCTCTATGTGATTGCCGGCCTCAGGTGCTTCCGGAGTTTTCTTTGCCAGTTTAAGCAAGGCCTTTTCATATTCCAGTTTGGCGAAACCGTATTCGCCCCTTTGCAAAAGAGCATCTGCGTTCTTTTCGATTTCATGATATGGTTTGCCGGTAAAAAGATGGGAAAATTTCATGGAATAACCTCGCGCTGGGGTTTTAAATGGTATGCGGAAGGACTGCCACTCGTTTATGAAAAATAAAACCACCGGGCTCCTCGTTCTTGATAGCGTCTCTTTTTTCATTTTCCGCCAGTTTCATAACGCTGCCTATGTAATGTTTCTAACTCCGGAAATAAACTTCACAAAGCTCCGGGAACAATTATCCGTCAGGGAAAGATGCGGGCCAATGGCTCTGGAGCCGCTTACTTTCTGATATTTCTTGTGGGTAAGTTCCCTAAGCTCATGGACCGGCCCGGCAATCCGGTCTGGTTCCCGGAATTTTCGGTCCACTTGTTTCCGTGCCAGTGTGCCCGGTTTGCCGGCCCGGTCACATTTTTCCACCAGCCCCTGCCGAATTCGTACGCAATCACCGCTATCCTTGTCACGTAAAACCACAAACTCACAGTCCGGCAATCGCTAGGCCCGAAGTTTTCGGAACAGCTGTTTTTCCAAATCCTGCTTGCCTTCAAAAACAATATACCGCACCAGCCATCCATCCGGGAGCAAGCGGGGCAGAATGCTCTTCGAGAAAGGACACCAGTGGTTTCATTGCGGGTCCACTCCTTCAAAAAAACCCTGTTTCCAGAGATAACCCATCTGGTCGCCGTCTTCCATAAAGGCTTTAAGCTGCTCATCATCCCGCGCTCTGTTGATTTGCGTATACCCGTTTTTCTTTACCAAACAGAATACTTCGTCCAATTCTACCGCGTTGAGGAAATCAGGCGAGGGTGGATACAAATACCTGCCCGCCACGATCGGCATAAGTCCTGAACTCTTCAGCCAACTTTTGATCTTCCCGCTGCAGGTCGCGTACATCGGTCACCGCATCAAGCTCATTGGTGACGGCGGTTCCTTTGCCTTTCGAAAAATTAAGGAAATGCCAGGGCCGGCCGCTGCTGCCGCGCCGGTACTTTAAGATTTCCCGTTCGACAAATGGTGATCCATCCTCTTCGCTGATTGAAAGGAAATAAGTCATGAGCGGCCCATCGCTTTTTGCACGGAATTTTAGTTCAATTTCAATATTGCCTTTACTGTTTCGGCTGCGAACTTCCCGAAACCCCAGACTCCCGCCAAGCTTGATAAGCGCAATATGCACGTTGCTGGCTATGGCCTCTTTCAGAAAAGCAAAAACTTGAAACAAGGTTGACTTGCCGGAACCGTTAGCGCCGACTAAAACGCAGAACCGGGGAATATCCAGCATCTCCACCTTCTGAAATGCTTTAAAATTCTTCAATCTGATGGATTCAATTTTCATAACCGTGACCTCATGTTTCATCTTATGCTTACGTACCAATGTTCGGAGAGCTATCTAGTGTCTGAACGAAAACTGTCTTTTTCGCTAATCTCTGCGTCAGATAAAAATCTTGATCTTCCTTGACCTTGACGAAAAATCCTAGTTTTCGTTCAGGCACTATCTATATCAACTCTATACCAAGAATTAAGTGCTCCAGGAACATTTTATATGATT
>JAFCZI010000367.1 GCA_019314425.1 Deltaproteobacteria bacterium
TACCGGCTGCTCGCTCTCCCAAATTGGGAACCATGGTTCCCAATTTGGGAAGCAAGGATGTCATTAATATCTATCGAAAATATTCAGCATCTCAATAATTCTGAAGGTCGGGTGGCCATACTCAGCATCGGCGACAATACAGCGAAAATTGTCAGCTATAGATATTCAGCGCACACATCATCGTGATAATATCCTATTCTTCAAACTGTCCTCAGGAGATTGCGGCAATGTGTTGTCAGATGTTGCTACTGATTGGCACAAATTTGACACAAAAACGCAATTTCAATCATTTAAAAGAGAACAAGGGACTAGCCCATAATGAGCTAACCCCTTGTTTTCGCGATGGTACCCGGGACGAGAATCGAACTCGTACAGGATTACTCCCGAGGGATTTTAAGTCCCTTGCGTCTACCAATTCCGCCACCCGGGCAAAACATGTTATTTTCAGCTATTATTAATGCACTTTCGATTCATCTGTCAACAGGAGGTTTTCAGTGCAGAAATCTGTCAAATGTCCACATTGCGGAAAAATTGCAATGAACTACCGAAATCCGTTTCCAACTGTGGACATCATTATCAGCATCGGCACAAGTATTGTACTCATTGAACGCCGTAATCCGCCACATGGTTGGGCATTACCTGGCGGATTTGTTGACTATGGCGAATCTCTGGAGGAGGCGGCCATACGGGAAGCACATGAAGAAACCGGCCTCAAGGTTGAGAACCTTCGTCAATTTCGTGCCTATTCAGATCCGGGCCGCGACCCGAGACAACACACTATTTCCATGGTTTTCACCGCAGAGGCTACCGGCGCACCGGAAGCCGGCGATGATGCACAAAATGCCTGTTTATTTCCTTTGGACAACCTCCCGACACTACTCTGCTTTGATCATGCCCTTATATTGGACGATTACAGAGTGGGAAAAAGATGAAAATCGGGAACTTTATCAAGCAAGCCATACTTGTGGCAGAGGGTAAAATAAAGCCGAAGCCCCTCAACATGGCCTTCGCTCAAATCATAGGACATCCCTCGCCAATACTTTTCTAACTGGTCGGAAGAAAAACCTGTCTTATCAGATAGTTGGATCGCCATATCAGACAAATTAGCAAATGCGCGTCGGCGTGACTCATGAAGCTGAACGGCCAGCGCACAGATTTCATCCGGAGATTTCTCCACAGCCTCCCGCCGCAGGATCCAGAGCGCGAAGACAAACGGCATGCCGGTAAAGTGATGCCAGAGAGCACCGAGATCAGTAATCTGGAAGTTTGATGGACAGTCTCTGGCGGCAGCTAGCGCCCGGTCGCCTATAAGCAGAGCACTCTGGCCCCCATTAAGAAGCGGTTCGACCTCGCCACAAGGGACCTTGAAGGAAACATCATTGATGCCACAGAATTCCTTCAACAGAATTTTCAACAGATTGATCGAGGTTGCCGATTCTCCAGTGATAGCAATCTCTTCACCCGACAAGAGGCTTAATGGGCCGGGCGTAAAAAGCAAGACGCTATGTACCGGTCCGATACTGCTGATAGAATGACCAGGTAACAGAAAGTAATCGTCGGCATGCAGTCCATATTCAAATGATGAAGAGGGACAGGCATCGAGAGTCCCTTCTGCCAGCATTGTATTCAACTCAGAGGGGACCCCGGAGACTATCTCACCGGCAAAACCCTCTTCATGCAGGAAATGGAAATAAGGAGCAACATTCAGATAGGCGATACGCCCGATTCGCAGAGTCATTACTTGTATCAATTTAAAGTTAGTGGACAAACAAAAAGCGGGGAGTTACCCCCGCATTGAAACTCTCTTCAAAACAGCCTGCGTCAAGGGAAATCAATACTGGCCGTATCCCGTGACTTGATCTGGAAAGCGCCGAACCCTGTTGATCCATAGAATTGCGAGCGTGAAAGGATTGTCAGGGTCATGACATTACCAGATTTGAGCTTGGCCTCAACCACAACGACATCGCCCTTTATCTTTCCAAACGAAATGGTGTCTATATGTTGAAAAGGTATGGTCAGCTTGCCCTGCCCCCGCCAAGCGTCCAGATAGGTCTTACCATCCATGGAAAACTGGTTGAGGCTGGTTTTGACACCTTCGCGATCCACGATATCGGCCTGAATACGTACGTCTGTTTCCGGGACTGTCCCTTCAGGGGCACCACCAAGACCACCCATACCCATGCAAAGCATGGCAACAGCTGAAAACAACACAAGAATCAATCCACGCTTCATACCAACCTCCCCGCGCTTCATACCAGTCTCAGAAGCCAACGGCTCATATTTACAGATAAACCTTGGCGCATGTTAGCACGGTCCTTCAGGCCAAACAACATTGTTATCGTCTCATATTCCAGTCTGGATGACCAAATTTCTCAGCTCTCATTTTACCGGCTTCATCTCGTTCGGCAGGAGTCGGCTCTGATCGTACCCACTCAATCTGCAAATGTTCAGAGAACATATCCGCCAGCAGAATTTCCATATCAGAAATGGCAAGCGGGGTTTTACTCCACTGGTTTAACCATCCAATACTG
>JAFCZI010000368.1 GCA_019314425.1 Deltaproteobacteria bacterium
GGTTTGATTTTCCTTGACGTTCTCTGATATCCACTTGATGGCCTGCTTGACGTTTTTTCCTTCCGGTACAATGGTTGCCATATCGCAGATTCCCCATATTAGAAATTTCTTTGCTCAGATAAAGTCATGTTAACCGAGACATCACCGCAAAGAAATTTTCGCTCAACACCGTCCGCAGTAATGAGCGTTAAAGCCCCGTCTCGGTCAATGCCTGCCGCTTCTCCTCTAATACGCTCTCTTCCCGTCTCAACCACCACTGTTTTCCCCAGTATGAATGATTTTTCGTTCCACTTTCGATAAAACCCTTCGATGCACGCCATATCCTGCCCAAGCTCGAGATAAGAAACCTCTAATCTTTTCAGCAGGTTAACAAGAATATCTTCTCTCGATACCTTTTTCCGGCTTTCCGCAAAGATACTTGAGGTGGGATAAAGTAACGTCCCTTCCATTGACGGATTCCAGTTGACGTTCAGCCCCATCCCCAGAACCAGATACTGAACGACGCCTCGTTCAACCGAGACCTCGGCCAGGATACCCCCCAGCTTTTTCCCCCCGATGTAAAGATCATTGGGCCACTTAATCATGGCATTTAAACCGCTTATATCCTGCACAGCATCAATTCCTGCCAAAGCAAAAATCATCGTCAGAACAAACAATTTACCCGGTGGCAATTGGGGCCGCAGCAAAACGGAAAAAAGGAGATTTTCGCCCTTTTTTGAAAACCATTCTCTACCCAGTCTACCCAGTCCGGCACTTTGTTCATCCGCAATCACCACTGTTCCTTCAGACGCCCCTTCTTGAGCAAGCCTTTTCAAAAAAACATTGGTAGACCCGATGGTATCCCT
Source organism: Deltaproteobacteria bacterium (assembly GCA_019314425.1). Taxonomy (GTDB): domain Bacteria; phylum Desulfobacterota; class DSM-4660; order Desulfatiglandales; family Desulfatiglandaceae; genus NaphS2. The sequence goes on from JAFCZI010000368.1 coordinate 846, forward strand.
GAAAATAACATTATTCCCGAAAAGATACGATTTTAATGCACGGGTCAGAATATCCGGATTGAACGGTTCCGGGTTTTTAACCACTTCTTTTTTAAGGATTTTTTTTTCCATGAAATAGCACCCACGCCCACCCAAGACTCAGTGTTCCAGCTCTACCTTCAAATCCCGGGCCATGAGTTCTTTAACCGCCTGCTGTGGGTCTTTATCCTCATACAAAATTTCGTACACCTGATCGACGATGGGCATAACCACATTCATTTTTCTTGCGAGCTGATAAGCGGATTTGGCTGTCTTTATACCTTCAGCCACCATATTCATACGTGAGGTAATTTCATGAAGGCTTTCCCCTTGTCCCATCTGAAACCCCACGGTCCTGTTTCGGCTTAAATCACCCGTGCATGTGAGGACCAGGTCCCCCATACCCGCAAGTCCCGCAAAAGTATGGGGATTGGATCCCATTTTAACCCCAAGCCTCGTAATTTCCGCCAATCCCCGTGTGATGAGTGCCGCCCGCGCATTAAGCCCAAAATTAAGCCCATCCGCCACGCCCGCCGCAATCGCAATCACGTTTTTGAGCGCCCCTCCCAACTGCGCTCCCACCACATCACTACTGAGGTAAACCCGGAAAAAATCAGTAGAAAAAAGCGTTTGGAGTTTCTTCCCATGGGTTGAGTTTTCGCAAGCGATGGTTACCGCCGTGGGGAACTTTCGGCTCACCTCTTTGGCAAAGCTGGGTCCTGCAAGACATGCAAAATTCCTTAAAAACCGGGGGCCTAGAACCGCTTGAACCACCTCGCTCATGATCATCAATGAATCATTCTCAATCCCTTTGGTGGCCATCATCAACGTCATGCCGGAGGTTAAATGGGGTTTCAGCCCCACCAATACCTCACGAAACACATGCGACGGCGCTGCGATCAGAACCAGTTGTTTTTCATGTAATGCTTTGTCAAAGGAAGAGACAGCCTTGAGGGCAGGTGCCAGTTGCACGTCCGGTAAAAAAAGCGGGTTCGTATGCTTGTCTCTGATTTCTTTATAGACCGCTTCCTCTCGGGCCCATAGATCGACGTCAAGACCTTTTTTTTCAGCCAACAAGTTAGCCAGCGCGGTTCCCCAACTCCCGGAACCGATCACCGCGATTCTTGATAATTCAACGTCCGACACTGATGACGTTCCTTTCGAAAAGACCTCTGTCAATCATCATCCATAATTTTGGCAACACCCACAACCTTTTCCCCTTCTCCCAGATTGATGAGTTTTACCCCCTGGGTGTTTCTTCCAATAACCGAAATATCGGCCACTCTCAGGCGAATGATTTTTCCATGCCCCGTAATAATCATCAGTTGATCCTGGTCCGTCGCCTCGTAAGCGTAAACCACGAGACCATTTCTTTCACTGGTTTTGATGGTAAAAACACCTTTGCCAGCCCTTGACTGGGTACGGTACTCATCCGTTTTGGTCCTTTTGCCAAACCCGTTTTCCGTAACCGTCAAAATGGTACCCCCTTCATCCAGGGTTTCCATTCCCACCACCTCATTGCCCGGTTCCATCTTAATCCCGATATTTCCCGAAGCCACTCTGCCCATACTTCTCAATTCGGATTCTTTAAAACGAATTGATTTTCCTTCCCTGGTACTCAGAAAAATATCCTGGTCTCCGCTGGAAACCCTCACAGCAATCAATTCG
>JAFCZI010000369.1 GCA_019314425.1 Deltaproteobacteria bacterium
GTTAGACACCCGGGCCCTGACCCGGCATATCCGGACCGCCGGCGCCATGCGGGCAGTGATATCCACACAGAACCTGGATCCTGCATCACTGGTGGCAAGGGCAAAGCAGACCCCTCAGATGGAGGGCCAGGACCTTGCCAGTTCGGTAACAACCGATCGGTCGTATTTTTGGGAAAATGACCAGCGGTTGTTTGTCGAAGACGATTCTTTGCTAAACAGTTCTGTCTGGCGGTATCGGGACAGCCGCCTGGCGGTTGTCGCATTTGATTTTGGCGTGAAATATAATATTTTAAGATGTCTGGAAAAAACCGGTTGCGAAGTTCTGGTGGTCCCGGCGCAAACATCTGCCGAAACAGTCCGGGCGTTGTCACCGGACGGAATTTTTCTGTCCAACGGTCCCGGTGATCCGGAACCGGTTGATTATGCGGTTAAGGCCATTAAAGATCTGTTGGGGTATAAACCGATATTCGGCATCTGCTTAGGTATTCAGCTTCTGGGACTTGCGCTGGGCGGGAAAACCTATAAGTTGAAATTCGGCCACCATGGATCCAATCAGCCGGTGCAGAATCTTTCAACCCGGCGGGTGGAGGTGACTTCCCAGAACCATGGCTTTGCGGTGGATCATAAATCTCTGGATGCGGATCTGGTGGAAGTAACGCACATCAATTTAAATGACCAGACGGTCGAAGGGTTTCGGCATAAAGAATACCCTATGTTTGCCGTTCAGTATCATCCGGAAGCCGCTCCAGGACCGAATGACGCGAATTATCTGTTTAGCCGTTTTGTGGCGCTGATGAAAGAGAATAAATAGATCCCAATGCCAAAACGAACTGACATAAAAAAAATACTTATTATCGGTGCCGGGCCGATTATTATCAGCCAGGCATGTGAATTTGACTATTCGGGGACCCAGGCCTGTAAGGCACTTCGGGAAGAAGGGTATGAAGTTGTCCTGGTCAACAGCAATCCTGCCACGATCATGACCGATCCGGATATGGCGGACCGGACCTATATTGAACCCGTCACCCCGGAAGTCGTTGAAATGATAATCGAAAAAGAACGTCCGGATGCACTGCTGCCTACTCTTGGCGGTCAGACCGGCTTGAATACCGCTGTTGCGGTGGCGGAAAACGGCGTGCTGGAGAAATACGGCGTTGAAATGATCGGGGCGAATCTCGAATCCATTCAGAAAGCCGAAGACCGGGACCTGTTTCGTCAGGCCATGAATAGAATCGGTCTTCGAATTCCCAAAAGCGGGATTGCCAATGACATGGATGCGGCCCGGAAGATTGCCGAAGACATCGGCTTTCCGATTATTGTGCGGCCGAGTTTTACACTGGGCGGAACCGGGGGCGGCGTTGCCTATAACCCGGAAGACCTGGAAATTCTGGCAGCCTCGGGACTTGATGCCAGTATGAACACCCAGGTGATGCTGGAAGAGTCCGTTCTCGGATGGAAAGAATATGAACTCGAAGTCATGCGGGACAAAAACGACAATGTGGTAATTGTCTGTTCCATTGAAAATATGGACCCCATGGGTATTCATACCGGAGACAGCATTACGGTGGCGCCGATTCAGACCCTGACTGACCGGGAATACCAGGTGATGCGGGATGCCGCAATTGCCATTTTAAGGGAAATCGGAGTGGATACCGGCGGCTCAAACGTTCAGTTTGCGATCAACCCAAAAGACGGTGAAATGATTATCGTGGAGATGAATCCCCGGGTATCCAGGAGTTCCGCGCTGGCATCCAAGGCCACCGGGTTTCCCATTGCCAAGATTGCAGCAAAACTGGCTGTCGGGTATACTTTAGATGAACTGCCCAATGACATTACCGGTGAAACCGTGGCGTCTTTTGAGCCGGCCCTGGATTATTGCGTGGTAAAAATTCCGCGCTGGACATTTGAGAAATTTCCGGAAGCTGAAGATGTCCTGACAACCTCCATGCGGTCGGTGGGAGAAACCATGGCCATCGGCCGGACATTCAAAGAAGCTATGCAAAAAGGGCTGCGCTCTCTGGAGATCGGCCGTTTCGGGTTGGGTGCCGACGGCAAATCCTGCCGGGAAGACAGCAATGGACCGCCGTCAATAGATGAGATTGAAAAATTTCTTTCCCGTCCGAATTCCAACCGGATTTTTTATATCCGCGAAGCCCTGCTGGCGGGGATGTCCATCGACACCATTTATGAATTAACCGCCATTGATCCCTGGTTTTTGAACCAATTGCAGCAGATCGTGGACATGGAAAAGCAGATTATAAAATTTGGCGAAAAAATATTTGCTGATCAATTGAAAAAAGCCAAGGAATACGGATTTTCCGATGTTCAGCTGGGGCATTTGACCGGCATGGGGGATTTTGAAATTTGCCGGTTGAGAAAAGAGAATAATATCCGGCCGGTATATAAGCTGGTGGACACCTGCGCGGCCGAGTTTGAAGCGGCTACGCCCTATTATTATTCCACGTACGAGACGGAGAATGAAGCCCGGCTCTCGGACTGCAAAAAGGTCATGATTTTAGGCGGCGGGGCATCGAGTTCGATTATTGCTGTGTTCACGCATCCTATGCGTTAAAGGAGCTTGGGATTGAAAGCATTATGGTCAACAGCAATCCCGAGACGGTCAGCACGGACTATGATACGTCGGATAAACTCTATTTTGAGCCCCTGACCCATGAAGATGTGATGCATATTGTGGAAACGGAAAAACCGGACGGCGTGATTGTTCAGTTTGGCGGCCAGACTCCCCTGAACCTGGCCCTGTCGCTAATGGGATCCGGCGCGCCCATTATCGGAACATCCCCGGAAAGCATCGCCCGGGCAGAAGACCGGAAACAGTTCCAGGTCATGCTAAACAAGCTGGGACTGGTTCAGCCGCCCAACGGGACCGCCCGGACGATTCCAGAAGCCGTTGTCGTGGCCGATGAAATCGGTTTCCCGGTCATTGTGCGGCCTTCCTATGTGTTGGGCGGTCGGGCCATGAAGATCGTATATGATCGCAAATCCCTTGAAAATTTTACCCATATTGCGTTGCTGGCGTCTTCCGGGCATCCGGTGCTGATTGACAAGTTTTTAGAAGACGCGGTTGAAGTGGATGTGGACGCGGTCTCTGACGAGCAAATCACTGTTATCGGCGGAATCATGGAGCATATTGAGGCGGCTGGTGTGCATTCCGGGGATTCTGCCTGTGTATTGCCTTCTTACAGTCTGACTCCGGCTGAAATTGAAGAGATCTCCGCTGCCACAAAAGCCATGGCAAAAGAGCTGAATGTTATCGGGTTGATGAATGTTCAGTATGCGATAAAAGAAGGCCGGCTGTATGTTCTGGAAGTCAACCCGAGGGCGTCACGGACGGTGCCGTTTGTAAGCAAGGCGACCGGCGTGCCCCTGGCAAAGATCGCGACGAAAATAATGGTGGGGAAAACACTGACTGAACTGGGTTTTACAAAAGAAGTGATCCCCGTACACATTTCCGTCAAAGAGGCGGTCCTCCCCTTTAACCGGTTCCCCAATGTGGATATTCTTTTGGGGCCTGAAATGAAATCAACCGGGGAAGTGATGGGGGTGGACGTGGATTTTGGCCGGGCATATGCCAAGTCCCAGATCGGCGCCGGACAGAATCTGCCGACCGAAGGGGCGGTTTTTATCAGTGTGCAGGAAAAAGATAAGGCGGCTGCCCTGGATGTGGCTGCCCAGTTTAAAAAGATCGGTTTTAAGATTATTGCCACCCGGGGAACATCTGACTATTTTAATGCCAACGGAATAGAAAATCTGAGGGTTAACAAAGTCTCCTCCGGCCGGCCCCATGTGGTGGATGCGATTATGAATCGTGAAATACAGTTCGTGATTAATACCGGAACAGGAGATAAAATCCAGCGGGACGGTTATCTGATCCGCCGCGCGGCATTAAAATACAATGTTCCCTATGCAACGACCATTGCCGGTGCCAGGGCTATGTGCACGGGAATCGCCGCGTTAAAGGAAAAAGCCCTTTCCGTTAAAGCGATCCAATTATATCATTAAGATCGTATCAAAAAAGAGATTTGAAATCATGCGTATTGACCACGAATCAAGCGACAGACCCAAAGAAGCCTGCGGTGTTTTTGGGATACACAATCATCCGGAGGCTGCCCGGTTGACGTATTTCGGGCTTTATGCCCTTCAGCATCGGGGACAGGAAAGTGCCGGGATTGCAATTGTTCGTG
>JAFCZI010000370.1 GCA_019314425.1 Deltaproteobacteria bacterium
ACACCATGGCATCGGGGGACGTTACGGAACACATCAAGCGGGTTTTCAATGCCCTTGAACACTCCTGCCCCATGTACAGAAACGATAATCTCGAGATGCTCCATGATGATCTCCTGCCGGCCGAGAGAAAACGGTTGTTCCTGGCCCGTCACCGGCTTTCAAAACGGGCCATCAAGGGCAACCTTTCCGAAGCCGAAATCATGGAAGCGTTCTCTTTTGCTTTTTCTGATCGCAGTCCGGACCTCCAGGCTCCCGAAAGTTGACATTTTTTTTAATTTCCGTATTATAAGTCATCCATCATGACGATCGTCAACCTCAAAAAGGAAAGGAGTTTCCATATGCAACACGCACTAAGAAACACAATCGCCCTTCTGGGTATTCTGGCACTCTTGGCCGGATGTTCATTTTCCTACTCCAGCGGCGCATCCAGTGACTCCAGCGGCGCATCCAGTGATTCGAGCAAATCCAGTTCGGCCTCATCGGGGGCATCGGAATCAGACCCGAAAGATGCAAAAAAAAGCTTTATAGGTGATGTCAGCGCGTACACAACCAGTGCCGCAAAAAGCGGTGACGCTCAGGACTATCTGCGGGAGTTGGGCCGCATCGCCGAGCAACACGGGGACTATCTGCGGGAGTTGGGCCGCATCGCCGAGCAACACGGCATCACCGATTGGGAGCGGGATACAGCCACCTACAATGCCATCGGTACCGGTCTCAGACGGGCCGGCATCAGCCGGGATGAAGTCAAAAATGTTTATTTCATCCAAGACCTGGCAGCAAAAGAAAAAAACGCCCTTGTTCTCATTCTTGAAAGTTACCAACCCTGAATCAGGCAGGCAAAAGGGCAACAGACCAAAGAGATGCATGTATCCCGAAAATCCGCCTTTTATGCCCTTTTTATAGGGATCTTCCTCATTCAGTTGATATCTCTCCCTTGGTCGGTTCTGGCCAAGGGAGCGTCTTCGTCCTCTTCACCACCCTTTCAATTCATCTACATTGATGCCAATGTGGGCGGCTCCAGCGGCGGGCACAGCGCCTTGCGCATCAACAACACCATCTATCATTTTCAATATTTTCCCGATGGACTGTTCAAACTGGTTCGGGAACGATGGCCCTATTTCCGGTATGTCTATAACGATCTGGAAAACCGAACGCTTTATGTGGCCCACATTCATATTGAAAACCGCGATCTTGAGACGCTTCAAGCGTATCTGGACCGATACTATCTGATTCAAGAGGCCCATATGTCGCGCCTGGGCGAACTGTCGGCGGACACCAACCTCCTGAAGGATCTGAACCGTGGCCATTTTCAGATGTCCGTCAGTGGCGCGGGGTTATTTTCCTTTGACCGCCCCCCCGATGAGGTCAGCACCCAACTTCGATCCGCGGTTATCGATGCCCATGGGAAAAAATATTTAGAACGCGCCATGGAAACCCTGGACCGGGACCTGTCGAAAATACCCCTGTTGCCCCCCCGCGTGGAACCGATCCACATCAATCATGACGTCTATCCGCCGCCAGTCAAGAGCTTATCCAAAAAATATGCTGAGAACCGGCTTAAGCGGACCGCCCTGCGGGTTTTAGATCGGGCATTGCCGATCCGGAAAATTGAATTGACGGACATGGACCATTTCCTTCGTCCCGGTGACCGAAGGGGATTGACTAAAAATGAGCGGAATAAACTTTCAGTCTATGCCGAAATCCTTAAATCATCCGTGAAACAGCTACCGGCCTCCAGCCGACCTGACTGGGGATATCCCTTACTCTTGGCCAATGCCAGATATCAGGCGGTCATGTGGTCCCTTAAACGCAACAGGCTTTGTCTATTGGACCCTTTTCCGGAATCCGCCAAATCCGTGTCCCCCAAAACATTGGCGGAAGACCCCACCGTAACGGCGAGACTGGCTGATCGCGCATGGCGAAAGTACTGGGATATCCGCCGAAGTGCCTTTTCCAGCCAATCTTTGGATGAGTCAGTCCTGGATGAGCGGGCCTATAATCGATTGGAGGAAGGCGCCGGGCGTTTTGCCGAGTTGGAAAAGGGACGTTTGACCGGGAACACGATTCGGGTTGCCTATGGTAGGCTCATACCGTCCCGTTCGGGCATGACCCCCCTGCCCGCCCCCAACCTTTCACAACAGGTCATAAACCAATCATTGAGCGAAGCCCACCTGAACCAGGGCCGCTATAATGATCAATTAAAACGCTGCTACCCGTACAACCTCATCAACTACAATTGTGCCACCGAACTCATTCGGAATATCAATGTACCATTCCAAAGCCAAAACCGGGTTATAGAAGCACTGGGGGGGGGAATCGTACCGGGTGAAGATTTTGCTTTTATCCCGTTCCGTCTGTTTGACCTGGTGAAAGACCGTTTTCAGATCACTAAAGTTGAGGTATTGCCCGGTTACAGAAAACGGATGCTGCTGCGCACGGCGCAAAATGAACCCGAAAATACGAGTCTCTATTTTCGTGAGTGCAACACCCTGACATCCACCCTCTATCATGGCGTGGCAGGAGATACACCGTTTCTTTTTTTTACTGATGATGTGGTCTGGATTCGCCCGGTCTATGGGGCCATCAACGGGGCTTACGGCCTGATTGCTGCAGCTCTGGGCGTTTTCACCCTGCCTCTGGATGGCGGTGATTTATCCCTGGCGGGCCTTAAAGGGACCCTGTACAGCCTGCCTGAGCTTTTTTTCTTTAACATCCGAAAGGGAAGTTTCAATTATGTGGATGACCCTGCCGATTCGGAAGCTGAAACATTGGAACGATCCGCCCCGGCATTTGATCGGCATGTATATCCATAAAAGCCACCATATCAGGGTCTGTGTATATGTCGTCTGAGCAGACATCTTTCGCCCCTTAAAAGAGGTTCAAAACGCGTTGAAATCCCGTTTCAAATTTTGGATATAGGAGCCAATTTCAAAATGTTCAATTTTATTTGAGGTCAAGGAAGGCGAAAATTTTAACCGCAGGAATATATTGGATATTTCGAGGATTAACCCCTTTTATTAAGAACGGGTAAGCTTGACGCAGAGATCGGGCAAAATGGGGCATTTTGA
>JAFCZI010000371.1 GCA_019314425.1 Deltaproteobacteria bacterium
GATCAGTTTGCTGCCTGGCGTAAAAACCGCAAAGGGCGGGATCGGATTCCTGAATCATTATGGGATGCCGCCGCTTCCCTTGCTGATAGTTTCAGCGTCAATGAGCTCTCAAAAGCATTGCGGCTGAATTACAGTTCCCTGAAGGCGCGTGTTGAAACAAGGCAGAACGGGTTATTGCCGGAAAAAGTCTACCAACCCGCCTTTATAGAATTTCCACCGCTGAATTCCCCAACAGATTCGACTGAAGTAAGCCTGGAGATTGAAAAAGCAGGCGCTAGAATGATAGTCCATGTGAAAGGGCGTATTGATGTTGTATCCCTTGCTCAGACATTGTGGAGGCAACAGTCATGATCCAAATCAGCCCTCAAATGCGGATTCTTGTGGCGATAAAGCCGGTGGATTTTCGTAAAGGCATTGATGGTCTGGCCGGCATATGCCGCTCTGTCTTAAAATCAGATCCTTTCTCCGGATATGTTTTTGTCTTTCGGAACAGACGAAACACGTCCATCAAAATCCTGGTGTACGATGGTCAGGGGTACTGGCTTTGTCAAAAACGGCTGTCCAGCGGTCGTTTTCACTGGTGGCCGGAAAAGGGTCGTGTGGAACAGTTGGCTGCCCATGAGTTGCAGATGATTTTGTGGAACACCAACCCCGGAGGAGCCGCGCCTTTATGGAAAAAAATTAATTTAGGCTGAAAAAAATGGGTGCCCCCCCTTGCGTTCAGAGGATACATGCCTTATGTTCTTGTCATGGAAACGGCAGTCAAATACAGAGGCAAGACGTACAACCCTGAAGACATCTCCTTTATAAAAGGGTTGATCGCATCGAATCCCCATGACAGCCGGTATGCTCTATCGCTTAAACTTTGCAAGGCGTGGAACTGGGTACAACCCAACGGTGTTCCAAAAGATATGGTATGTCGGGGGCTGATGTTGCAGCTTCACCGATCGGGGCATATTCAGCTACCGCCCAGGAAACGGCCTCCGGTCAATCCGTCGGGAAAACAAAAAAAGCCTGAAATTATCCCTGTTCCGGAAATATCCCTGACAGCGTCGGTGAAGTCGATCCGACCGCTACGGTTTATCCAGGTGCGCCGCACCTCTTTGGAAAAGCTGTTCAACAGCCTGGTGGACCAATACCATTACCTGGGCTATTGCAGACCTGTCGGGGAACACCTGAAATACATTGTTTACGCCGGGGAAAACCCGATTGCATGCATGGCCTGGAGTTCAGCGCCACGCCATATCAAATCCCGAGATCAGTTTATCGGGTGGCCGCCTGATGTTCGGATCAAAAACCTGTCTCTGATCTCCTATAATACCCGATTTCTCATATTGCCCTGGGTTCGGGTCAAAAATCTGGCCTCTCATACATTAAGCCAAATGGTCCGGCATCTTCCCGGGGATTGGCAGAAGCAATACAATCATCCGATTTATTATCTTGAGACGTTCGTTGATAAATCCTTGTTTCCCGGTACCTGTTATAAAGCCGCCAACTGGATTTATCTGGGAGATACCACCGGTAGAGGCAAAGACGATCAGACCGGCAAACCCAATCGCTCCATAAAGGCGGTCTGGGGTTATCCCCTGAATAAAAACTTTCGGGAGTATCTGTGTCATGCCTGACAAACCCCGAAAGATCGATTTAAGCCCGGGAGATCTCAAATCCCTTCTTGAGCGAATCAAACCTGTGGTATCCGACCAGGACTATGAGGCCATAAAGGCCATGGCTGAAACCATTGAAGCCCTGAATCAGGTTAAGGATCAAAAGGCCGCATCCATCAAAAGGCTGCTGAAGCTTCTATTTGGTCAAAAATCCGAAAAGAAAAACAAAGTGATTCCCAATTCCGACAAACAAGACGGTGACGACAAGCCAAATAACCCACCCAAAAAACCAAGAAAAGGTCATGGGCGAAACGGCGCATCGGCCTACACCGGTGCAAAAAAAGTGGTTGTCAGCCACGAAAGCCTCAAACATGGTGATCCCTGTCTGGAATGCATCAATGGAAAGGTTTATCGGTGCAAAATTCCCAAAACCGTGGTTCGAATCGTGGGTTCACCCCCTTTACAGGGAACCGTCTATGAAATGGAGAAGCTTCGATGTAACCTCTGTGGTGAAATTTTTACCGCAACACCGCCTGAAGATTTGGGAACCCGAAAATATGATGAAACGGCTGCCGTCACCATAGCCCTACTGAAATACGCCAACGGACTTCCCTTCTATCGATTGGAACAGTTTCAAGCCAGTTTGGGCATTCCAGCTCCGGCATCAACCCAGTGGGAACTGGCACAAGCGTTAGGGTTACTGGCTAAACCAGCTTATATGGAAATGCTGAGACAGGCTGCTCAGGGACGGTTATTCCACATTGACGATACAAAAAGCAAAATCTTGAGTTTGATAAAATTGGGAGAAACCGACAGTGGTCGAAAGGGAATTTTTACCACCGGCATTCTATCCAAAATGGAGGATCGAACGGTCGTCCTTTATTTCACCGGACGAAATCACGCAGGTGAAAAC
>JAFCZI010000372.1 GCA_019314425.1 Deltaproteobacteria bacterium
AGGCGAAACCCTCTTTATTGATGCCCGCAAAATCGGCTCCATGATCAGCCGCACGCAAAAAGAACTCGATGCCGCCGACATCGCAGCCATCGCCAAAACCTACCACGACTGGCGTAGTGGAGGGACGACGTCCTCGTCGTCTGCCTATGAAGACCAACCGGGCTATTGTAAATCCGCCAAGCTCGACGACATGCGCAAGCACGACTACGTGCTGACGCCCGGGCGCTATGTCGGCGCGGCTCCGCTTGAAGACGATGGCATTCCCTTCGAAACTAAAATGAAGGAACTTTCCGACACGCTGTATGGCCAGATGCGAGAATCGACCGAACTCGATGCCGTGATCCGTGAGAATCTGAAAACCTTGGGCTATGGGGAATAATGATGAACCACGAAATACACAAAAAACACGAAGAGAGATCGGATCAAAAAGTTGAAGGATTCCATGCCCTAAACCCGTCGAATTCGACGGGTTTAGAAATCAATTCATTATTCGCCAACGGCGCAAGGGAGACGTCAGCATGAATAAAAATACGATCATGACGCTGAAAAACTCATTTGATGCGCTTCAACAAACAGTCAAGGATTCCGATGTCGAATTCTGGTATGCACGCGATCTGCAGCAAATGCTCGGGTATGTGCAATGGCGCAATTTTTTGGAAGTGGTTGGGAAAGCAAAAAAATCCTGCGAAACCGCCGGTGCCATTGTTCAAAACCATTTTGCTGACGTCAGCAAAAAGGTCGGGATCGGATCCGGGGCGGAACGTCCTATCGACGATGTTGTGCTGACCCGCTATGCCTGTTACCTCATTGCTCAAAACGGCGATCCCCGCAAAGAACCCATTGCTTTTGCCCAGACCTATTTTGCCCTGCAAACCCGCAAACAGGAGCTGATTGAAGAACGTCTCCAATTACACGATCGCCTGCAAGCGCGGCAGAAACTGACCGAGTCCGAGACCGAGCTCTCCAAAAATATTTATGAGCGCGGAGTGGACAATCAGGGTTTCGGGCGTATTCGGTCCAAAGGGGACGCCGCCTTGTTTGGTGGACACACCACGCAGAGCATGAAAAATAAGCTGGAGGTGTCCGGCAGCCGTCCGCTTGCCGACTTCTTGCCGACCGTCACCATTGCCGCCAAAAATCTCGCCGCAGAAATTACCAACCACAACGTGAAAGAAAACGATCTGCAGGGAGAATCCGCCATCACCGGCGAGCATGTTCAAAACAACACCAGCGTTCGAACCATGCTGGGCGAGCGCGGCATTAAGCCCGAAGAGCTCCCGCCAGAGGAAGACCTCAAAAAGCTGGAACGGCGGGTCAAATCCTCCGAAAAGAAAATGATCAAAGACAGCGAGCTTCCCAAAATAAAAGGACGGAAGTTATGAGAAGAACTAAATGCTCAATGCGGAGTGCTGAATTATTTATCTCTTCAATTCATCATTCGTCACTCATCACTCATCATTCGCCGTCAGGCGCAGTAATCCGCCAGAATTTGAAGGGGCTTGGTTATGGGGAGTAAAGAGATGGCGAAAATCAATGTAATGGACAATGGCATCATGCTTTATAGCGTGAACACGGAAAGTTACGTTTCAATTACGGACATTGCCAAATATAAGAATTCGGAGGCTCCGAGAGATATTATAAAAAACTGGATGCGGAACAAAAACACCATTGAGCTACTTGGACTTTGGGAGCGCATTCACAATCCGGATTTTAAACAGGTCGAATTCGACCTGTTTAGAAATGACGCTGGCTATAACCATTTTGTGCTTTCTCCAAAGAAATGGATTGAATCGACGAACGCCATTGGCATTCAATCCAAAGCAGGGCGCTACGGCGGCACCTTTGCCCATGTGGATATTGCGCTTGAATTTGCATCGTGGGTTTCGGTGGAGTTCAAGTTTTATTTATTGAAGGAATTCCAACGGCTTAAAGAAATAGACGCCAAGGAGCTGGACTGGTCCGTCAAACGCAGCCTGACCAAAATCAACTACCGGATTCATACAGACGCGATTAAAGAGCATTTAATCCCTGCGGCTTTGGGAAAACAGCAGATTGCCAAGGTTTATGCCACCGAAGCGGATGTCTTGAATATGGCCTTATTTGGGGTGACGGCTGCACAATGGCGTGCTGCCAACCCGACGGAAAAGGGAAATGTACGAGATCACGCCAATGTGATGCAGTTGGTCTGTTTGGCCAATCTGGAAAACCTTAACGCCCTCTTTGTTTCGGACAGCCTGCCTCAGCCGAAACGGTTGCAACGATTGAATGAAATCGCTATTCAGCAGATGGAGCTTTTGACAGAAGACAAGCGTTTGAAGCTGCCGGGAGGACGCAATGAGAAATAATGCTGAATGCTTAATGCTGAATGCTGAGTTAATTCATCATTCAAAATTCATAACTCATAATTCGTCGTCAGGCGCTCTGATTCGCCAGAATTTGAAGGGGTTGGGTTATGGCGAGTGAGTGGTCATATGAGCTATTAGAAAATGGTCCTTTGAAAATCCATGATGGA
>JAFCZI010000373.1 GCA_019314425.1 Deltaproteobacteria bacterium
TATTTTGATGAATCCGTTTCATCGGTAATATTGAGGGCATAATGCCACTGTATATTGAAAGCTAGCTGGCTTACGGTTTCATCGTCGGTCAAGTCATGCGCCTGCTGAAGGAGTAGAACTCCGAGCACTGTGTAAAGTTCTTTTGTGGGGCGGCCGAAATCTTCTTTAAAAGAGGACGCTACTTCGTCAACGGGCAGTTCACGGAGAAGTTCTTTTTGAAAGAGCCCGGCCCAGGATTGATCCAGCAGGCCTCGACGTTTCGGGCTCAAAAAATGCCATGGATCGAAAAGAACACCCTGATTTTGGTCTTTGATTCGGATCATACCTTGCACCTGAAGTTTGGTTGATGATATGACTCCTTATGTATCAAAATGTAGAGCAAAATACAAGAAAAAAATGACATTATTTATAATTATTTCAATTATTTAAATTGTATTTACTTTTTACGAGGCCATCAATGTTCAGTTCCCGGTTGATGGCCACGGACGATGTGCTGAACGCCTCGTTGATCTCGTGAAGATCAATATCACTAACCTTGAGGCCATCCTTTGCCAGCACTTTCGGTATGGACAAAATCGGCGCCACCAGCACATATTTCATATCCAGGCCGGATGCGCCCTGCGCTCCCACACGTACCAGGGGTTTGCACCCGATCGCGTCCGCCTTTTCCCGGCTCATCACCACCAGGGCCGATGCCCCATCGGCAATCTTGGATGCGTTTCCGGCTGTCACAAGACCATCCTTCTTAAACGCCGGGCGCAGCTTTTTCAACCCTTCCATGGTGGTCAGAGGCTTTCGGGTGGGAATTTCATCTGCGTCAAAGATCTGTGGGTCGCCTTTTCGGCTGGGGATCGCAACCGGAACGATCTCTCCGCTGAATTTCCCCTGCTCCTGGGACTGCCATGTTTTTTCATAGGAATTCAAGGCAAATGCGTCTGAATCTTCACGACTGATGTTATATTTTTCCGCCACCAATTCCGCACTGATCCCCATGTGAAAATCGTTTACATGGTCCCAGAGCCCGTCATGGACCATGCCGTCGATCATCTGGCTGTTGTTCATGCGATATCCGGTCCTGGCCTTTTTCAGCATGTAGGGGCAGAGATTCATGTTTTCCTGGCCCCCCGCCACCACCACGTCCGCGTCACCGCACAAAATGGCCTGGGCCGCCAGCATTACCGCCTTGAGACCCGAACCGCAGACTTTGTTGATGGTAATGGCCCCCACATCCCAGGGCAGACCCGCGCGAACCATGGTTTGACGGGCCGGGTTCTGTCCCAGGCCGTGAGGCAGCACACTGCCCATGATCACCTCGTCAACATCCTTATTTTCAACGCCTGCCCGTTTAAGGACTTCCTTGATAACCAACGCCCCGAGATCCGTGGCGGAAACAGCACTCAGCGACCCGGCGAACTCACCGACGGCGGTCCTGCATGCACTGACAATAACAACCTCTCTCATTGAATTTCCCCCTTCCAAAAACCATCCACATCAAACATGAAATCTTCCCTGAAAACAGATCACCATATATAGTAAATGAGCTGTTTTCAAGTCAAGACAATTCACTCTCTTACGGGTCGTTGCTGCTTGTAAGTTTGGGTAAAGCATTGTATCATCTTCACGCTCTCTTTAACCATTTTCAGGAGTCAAACCCATGGCCGATCCCCTCAGAACCCCATTTTATGAGCAGCACCTGGCCCTGGAAGCCAAAATGGTTGAATTCGGCGGCTGGGAGATGCCCCTCATGTACCCGGACGGCATCATTCGGGAACATCTGAACACCCGCCGAGGGGCGGGCCTCTTTGACGTGAGCCACATGGGTCGTTTTCGGGTCCGGGGAAAAGGCGCTTTGGCCTTCCTTCAACATGTGCTCACCAACAATGCCGCATCCCTCGATATTCAGAACGTCGGCGCTCAGTACACCCTCATTCCCACCGAAACAGGGGGTGCTGTAGATGATGCATACCTCTATCGATTTCAAGAGGATGAATTCCTTCTGGTGGTCAATGCCGCCAATCGGGATAAAGACTGGCAACATTTTCAAATTCTCATGGCGGACTTCCCCGAGCTGAAGCTCCTGGACCGTACCGGGGAAATGGCCATGCTCTCCCTTCAGGGTCCGGAATCCCGAAGGATTCTTCAAGAAATCATTTCCGGGGGGCAACCTCCCGAACCCAGGCGAAACTGTGTTGGCATCGTTTCCATTTCAGGAACCGAAGTGCTCTTGGCCCGCACCGGTTATACCGGGGAACCCGTCTGTTTTGAGCTGTTTATGGAGAGCGCATCTGCCCCCATAATATGGCAGCGCCTTCTGGACGAGGGGGCTTTTCCCGTGGGGCTCGGCGCACGAGACACCCTGCGCCTTGAGGCGGGGCTCCCCCTTTACGGGCACGAACTGGGGCTAGACCCCGATGGCCGGGAAATCCCCATACTGGCCTGTCCCATTTCCAAACCCGCTGTCAGCTTTTCTCCGCTCAAGGGCGATTTCGTGGGGAAATCAGCGCTGATCCAGTGGGTGTCATCACCAGCGGCACCATGGTTCCCATGTGGGTGATGAAGGGCGAAGGATTAGACTCCGTATTGACGGATCAACATCGGCTCCGCGCCATCTGCCTGGGCTATGTGAACAGCCATATCGAAGTGGACGAACCCCTCTGGGTTGACGTTCGCGGAAAGGCCATTAAGGCGATGGTCGTGCCTTTTCACCTGAGATCCGATGCACCCCCCTATGCTCGCCCGATTCTCTATGGCCATTCAGCCACTTCGACACTTCA
>JAFCZI010000096.1 GCA_019314425.1 Deltaproteobacteria bacterium
CATATTCGTCTATTTGGGACTGCGTAGCATACTAACGCGGCAGAGTCGCAGTTTTAGGTTTTCCAGCCAATGAACTGCTTGTTTTTTGTGATAGAAAACCAGGTGATAAGGGACTAATGCTATGTGAGCAAGCCAAAATAGGCGAAGATGGGGTGCCGGCTCAAATATTTACTTCAAAAATTACATTTCCCAAACAAGTTCACGAGACCACCCATTTTGGAGGTAAGCGTATTTCCATGGAACAAAGCAGTCAGGTGCAAAAAGAGACCGTATTGAAAGAGCAGAAATCCAAAACCGGGTTGAAAAAAAAGGGCGTATTCCGCGAATATGCCGAAGCGGCGGCCATTGCCATTCTTCTGGCGCTTTTTATTCGAACCTTTGTGGTACAAGCTTTTAAAATCCCTTCGGGCTCCATGAAACCCACGCTTCTGGTGGGGGATCATATCCTGGTCAACAAATTTCTGTATGGCATCAAAATCCCGTTTACCGGTAAAACCCTGATCCCCATCAGCGAACCCAAGCGGGGCGACGTCGTTGTCTTTATCTATCCGGTGGACCCGGATAAGGATTTTATCAAGCGTGCCATCGGGCTTTCCGGGGACAAGGTGGAGATTTCGGGCGAAAAGGTTTTTATCAACGGCAAGCCGTATGATGACAAACACGGATTCTATTCCAGGATGGGGCGTACCACCCCCCAAGGAAAAAGCCACTTCGGGCCGGTCACGGTGCCCAAAGGCCATCTTTTTGTCATGGGAGACAACCGGAACCACAGTTATGACAGCCGGTTCTGGGGGTTTGTGCCCCTGACCTCGGTGAAAGGAAAGGCGTTTATCATCTATTGGTCGTGGCCGCATTGGAAACGCTTTCTTCACATTGTGGATTAGGACCTAATTTCCTGGTTTTCCGTCACAAAAAACAAGAATTTCATTGACTTAAGACTTAAGACCTAAAACCGTGCCTGAACGGCTTTTTCGTTCAGGCACTAGATAGCTCCGTGACTTTTTTACGAGGCCGTCAGGTTTTGATGGAAAATAGCCCATCGTCCCTTTTTCACGTTAAAGTATTGACAGAAAATCTCCCATCGCATATGCTAAGGGTTTTTTGAAACCAATAGAACATAATCGTCTACGGGTTCAAAATCGTCATTTTCTCGAACCCAAAACCCGTGAACACCATCCCCCACAACGAAAGGAATCCTTATCATGAGCGCGACAATCAAAACCGTTGAAGGAAATGAGGCGGCAGCCCATGTGGCTTACGCCCTGAGCGATGTGGCAGCCCTCTACCCCATTACGCCGTCGAGCAGTATGGGCGAATATTGTGACGAATGGGCGGCTCACGACCGTAAAAACATATTCGACCAGGTGTTGAACGTAATGGAGATGCAGTCTGAGGCGGGGGCCGCCGGGGCCGTTCACGGCAGTCTCTCCGCAGGGGCGCTTTCCACCACCTTTACCGCCTCCCAGGGACTTCTGTTGATGATCCCCAATATGTACAAAATCGCCGGTGAATTGATGCCGGTGGTGTTTCACGTCTCGGCACGGTCGGTGGCGGCCCATGCCCTGAGCATCTTCGGCGACCACTCGGACATCAACGCGGTGCGCCAGACCGGGTTTTCCCAACTGGCTTCCGCTTCCGTGCAGGAGGTGATGGATCTCGCCCTGGTGGCGCATCTGGCCAGCATTCGGACGGGTCTTCCCTTTGTGCATTTTTTTGACGGGTTCAGAACCAGCAATGAGATTCAAAAAATTGAGTTCATCGACTATGACGACATAGCATCCCTGGTGGACTGGGAAGCCATTGAAGATTTCAGAAGCCGGGCCATGAACCCGGAATACCCGCAACTGCGCGGCACCGCCCAGAATCCCGATATCTTTTTTCAGAACCGCGAAGCCGCCAACCCCTTTTTCGCCCCGGTGGCAAATATTGTTCAAGAAGAGATGGACAAGGTGGGGGCGCTGACAGGCCGTCACTACAATCTCTTTGATTATGTGGGCGACCCGGAGGCGGACCGCGTCGTGGTGTCCATGGCGTCCAGCTGCGATACCATCGAGGAAACGGTCAATTATCTGAACGCCCGTGGGGAACGGGTGGGGCTCATCAAGGTACGTCTTTACACGCCCTTTTCAGCGGAACACTTCCTGAACGCGATGCCGGAAACGATTAAAAGCATCGGGGTCCTGGACCGAACCAAATCCCCGGGCGCTTTGGGTGAACCCCTGTACCAGGATGTCTGCACCATTTTCCAGGAACGGAAAGAAACGCCCGTCATCGTGGGCGGGCGCTACGGTCTTGGCAGCAAGGATTTTACTCCCAACATGGTGAAAGCGGTTTTTGACAACCTGCGCGCCAAAGCACCCAAAAATCATTTTACCGTGGGCATTGTGGATGATGTGAGCCATACGTCCCTGCCCATGGGCGAACCGGTCGATCCCTCCCCCGAGGGTACCGTGCGATGCAAATTCTGGGGGCTGGGCGCGGATGGGACCGTGGGGGCCAACAAGAATTCCATTAAAATCATCGGTGAAAATACCGAGATGTTCGCTCAGGCTTATTTTGCCTACGACGCCAAAAAATCCGGCGGCATCACCGTGAGCCACCTGCGGTTTTCCCCCCATAAGATTCAGGCCCCGTACCTGTTGACCCATTCGGACTTTATCGCCTGCCACAACCCGTCGTTTGTGGAAGAATACGACATTCTGGATGGCATTCGGGAAGGCGGCGCTTTTCTGCTGAACTCCCCCTGGACCCTGAAGGAGATGGCAGCCCGTATCCCGGATCGGATGAAGCGCGTCATCGCCGCGAAAAAGCTGGCATTTTACAATATTGACGCGCTCAAAATAGGCGCCGAACTGGGGCTGGGCGCCCGGATCAATATGATCATGCAAGCGGCATTTTTTCAAATTGCCAATGTCATTCCACCGAAAGACGCCTTCGATTATGTGAAGGGCGCCATCAAGAAAACCTACGGCAAAAAAGGCGACAAGGTGGTTCAGATGAACATCGACGCCGTGGATCGGGCCGTGGGGGCGCTGGATAAAATTAAAATCCCCAAATCCTGGGCCACGGCAGGCCATGAAGCCTACCTGGAAAAGGACGAACCCGAGTTTGTAACGAACGTCATGCGGCCCATGCTACGCCAGCAGGGAGACCAGCTTCCGGTGAGCGCCATGCCGCCCGACGGCATTTTCCCGACCGCCACCACCCAGTATGAAAAACGGGGCATCGCCATTAATGTTCCCGAGTGGCAGCCGGAAAACTGTATCCAGTGCAACCAATGCGCTTTTGTCTGCCCCCATGGGGTGATTCGGCCGGTGCTGGTCGCGGACGAAGACCTTGAAAATGCGCCTAAAGATTTTATCACGGAAGAAGCCAAGGGCAAGGAATTAAAAGGCTTGCGGTATCGCATTCAGATCAGCCCCCTGGACTGCACCGGCTGCGGCAGTTGTGCCAATACCTGCCCATCCAAGAAAAAAGCCCTGGTCATGAAGCCGCTGGGGACCCAGAAGGACCAGCAGGTTCAAAACCATCTGTTTTCGACGGAACTGCCGCTTCTGAATCAGCTGATGCCAGCGACCAGCGTCAAGGGAAGCCAGTTCCAACAGCCCCTGTTTGAGTTTTCGGGGGCCTGCCCCGGGTGTGGGGAAACGCCTTACGTTAAGCTGGTCACCCAGTTGTTCGGGGACCGCATGATGATCGCGAACGCCACGGGATGTTCCTCCATTTACGGGGGATCGGCCCCGGTCTGTCCCTATACGGTCAATGAAGATGGCCATGGTCCCACCTGGGCCAATTCGCTCTTTGAAGACAATGCCGAGTATGGACTGGGCATGGAACTGGCGGTGGGGCATCGCCGGTCGAAACTGGAAGACCTGGTGCGTGAAGCGCTGCAGGACAAGGTTCCAAAACCGCTGAAAGAGGCCATGACCGGCTGGCTGGAAAGCATGCACGACGGCCCCAAATCCAAGGAAATGGGCCGCAAGCTCAGTGATTTGCTGGAAATGGAACTGGTCACCGGGGAAAAAGGGGTGAGTCCGGTTCTCATGGATATTCTGGATCGGAGCGACTACCTCACCAAAAAATCCATCTGGATCTTCGGCGGGGACGGATGGGCCTACGATATTGGTTACGGGGGCCTGGATCACGTGATCGCCTCACGGCACGATGTGAACATCCTGGTGCTGGACACGGAAGTCTATTCCAATACGGGGGGCCAGGCTTCCAAAGCTACCCCCACCGGAGCAGTCGCCAAGTTTGCCGCCAGCGGCAAACCGATTCGGAAAAAAGACCTGGGTCTTATGGCCATGAGCTACGGGTATGTCTATGTCGCCTCGGTCGCCATGGGCGCCAACAAAAACCAGCTCATGAAGGCCATGTGGGAAGCGGAGACCTATGACGGTCCCTCCCTCATTATCGCCTATTCCCCCTGCATCAACCACGGGATCAATATGAGTCTCACCCAGGATGAGGAAAACAAGGCGGTGGAGGCCGGGTACTGGCTTCTTTACCGGTACGATCCGAGACGGACGGAAGAGGGGAAAAACCCGCTGGTTCTGGATTCCAAAGAACCCAAAGGGAATTTCAGGGAGTTTCTCATGGGAGAGGTGCGCTACTCAAGCCTGACCCGAACCTTCCCCGAAAATGCCGAAGCCCTCTTTACCAAAGCGGAAGAAGAGGTGAAGGAGCGGTACGAATTTTACAGGAAGATGGCGGCTGAATAGATGTGACGCAGAGGCCAAAAAGTCGCACAGGACCTGGTCAACCGGTTTTCTGTCACAAAAAACAATAAGTTCATGGGTTGAAAAACTTAAAACCTAAAACTGCGGCTTTGCCGCTTTAGGGGTTCTTAACCCATGACTTGTAACCCATAACCCTATTTTTTAAAAAAGGCCTCTTTACCAAGGGGCCTTTTTTATGTGAAGTCCTCGCTTCAGGAGTGAAAAAATGGACATTATGGATCCCAAAAAAATCGAAAGTTTGATGTATTGATAGTGGCGATATTGCGATACGCGTGAGCATGTGGAAAAGGCTTGTTAAGATAATTCTGGTATGGTAAGCATGTGACTTGGGGGCAGAATGATCGGGTTGACTGATTACGGTGTTTAAGGGGAGACTGCGCTTTGGTTGAGGTTAAAAAGATTTTTGTGGGAAAAAGCAATATGGCAATGATTCTTTGTCCCGGCTGTGGCGCGGCAAAATCCGTCAACGTTGAAAAATTCAGAGGGCAGCAAAAAACGCTGTCGGTGCGATGCAAAAAATGTGACAAAAATTTTTCTATTTTGTTGGATTTCAGAGCCTCGGTCCGTAAGGATGTGCAGCTCAGTGGCTATTACAAAAAGTTCGGGGGCGAAGAATGGCGTAAAGTGGAGATTAAGGATTTATCTCACACATCTCGGACCGGCATCCGAATCGCCGGCACACACGACTTGAAGAAAGGCGATGATATCACAATAAAATTCACTTTAAATAATACGAATCATTCCGAAATCGAAAGAACCGCCGTTGTAAGATGGGCCACGGATAAAGAGGCGGGATTGGGCGTCACGGATAATGTTCCATACGAGTCGAATTTGGGGTTCTACCTTCGGTCACTCCCGTAGAGACCTCCGAAAGTCATCCGCTTTCAGCCGAACGCACATGAGGTTTGTCGCCCCCGCAGATAAAAACAGTCCGACCGCCCATTACCTGTCTTCACTACAGCACCGATACCAGGGGGATGATCTCGTCAACGGAAACAATCCCGGTTTTGGCCTTTATCAACGCGATTTCTTCAATGGTCTGAATGCCGTTCCGGATAGCAATTTCCCTGATCCGGGCGGCAGACGCGTCGGCCATGATCGCTTTTTTGATGTCTTCGTCAGTCGGTATAAATTCATAGACGACCGCTCTGCCTTTATATCCGGTTTGGTGGCATTCATCGCACCCCTTTCCCCTGTAAAAGATCGCATTGTCCGAAAACGCCACTGGAAAACCGTTTGATTTAAGTTTCAGGGCGGCGTCCGGGTCCACTTCCTTGCAGTTGGGGCAGATTTTCCTTATCAGGCGCTGAGAGACCACCCCCAGGATGCTGGAAGAAACCAGATAGGGATTAATACCCATGTCCCCCAACCGGAGGAAGGTTTCCGCTGCGGTGTTCGTATGAAGGGTGGTAATCAGGAGATGACCCGTCAATGCAGCGCGAACGCCGATTTTAGCGGTTTCGGTATCCCGCATCTCCCCCACGACAATGACGTCGGGATCGTGTCTTAAAATTTGACGCAGACCGCGCGCGAAGGTCAAACCGATCTCCTCCTTGATCTGCACCTGGCATGTGCCCGGTAGTCCGTACTCCACCGGATTTTCAAGCGTGATAACGTTTTTATCCGAAAAGACAGATTCCTGAAGACACGCGTAGATGGTGGTACTCTTGCCGCTTCCGGTAGGCCCGGTAAAGAGCAGCATACCGTAAGGTTTTGCGATACATCGTCTCAAGCCCTTTATTGCCGGTTCAAGAAATCCCATATCCTCAAGCCGCATCAACCCGTTTTCCTTATTCAGGAGCCGAATAACGATGCTCTGCCCATAAACCGTCGGCAGAAATGAAAGTCTAAGGTCCACCGTTTTCCCATAAACCCTGATTTTGGTACCGCCGTCCTGGGGCAGCCTTCGCTCGGTGATATCCATATCGGCCAGGATCTTCATGCGGCTCGCAACGGAGGGCAACCGCTCTTTCGAGAGGATCAGCTCGTCAAAAAGCATCCCATCAATGCGGAGTTTGATTTTGACAATCTTCCCTTGCGGAATGATATGGATATCGCTGGCCTTTTTGGCCACAGCGGTTTTCAAAATATGGTTAACGATCTCAATAATGGGCTTTTCTCTTCCCGTCTCTTCAGTGATGTGATAGCCCTCTTCCTCCGAGTCTTCAACTTTTTCCACATCAAATGCTGCGGCTTCAGGCAGAATGCCGGTCAGGGTTTTATCGGTAAACGCCTCGTAGAGGGTGTTTATGGCCTCCAGGATGGCATGTTCCGACCCAATACCGCCAATTTTGACATTCAAACCGGTGTGAAATCTGAGATCTCCTTCCACATCAAGGCTATTGGGATCAGCGACAATAACCGTCAGCTCAGTTTTGCTCAATTTAACCGGAAAGGCTTTCAAGCGCTTCAGGAATTTAGAGGAAAACATGTTGGCCGCCACTTCATCCACAATAAACTTTCTCGGGTCCATATACGGCAGCCCGTTTTGCAGCGCAAGGGCCAAGGCCAGCATCTCGCCGTTTATGATGTTCATATCCACAAGGATTTCTCCCAAAAAACGGCTTCTGTATTGTTTCTGTTTAGCCAGTGCGGCGTTGAGATCTTCCTGAGAAATAAGCCCGCGCTCAAGCAACAGCGCCCCCAGTTTTAAATGCGCCTTATGTGTTTTTTTTATCCTCAGGGCGTTATGAATATCTTCGGGAGCCGTAACGCCATCAGCTACGAATATCTCCCCTAAACGCTTTTTGCGAAGTTGGCTTTGTTCCTTCAGGCCGAGCTCTAATTCCTGCGGCGTAATCAGGGCCCCATCCACCATGGCCTCCCCTAACTTTTTCTTCACAGCCGGTTCGGATGGCACAACTCTATTTTTCGGAGTTTTAAACTCTTTTTTCGTATTCATGACAAATTTACCTCGGTGCCTGAGGCGGCGAAGCCGCAGTTTTAGGTTTTGCAGTCAATGGACTTCTTGTTTTTTGTGGTGGAAAACCACATGGTAAAGAGCTAAAGGATGGTGAAAAAATACCCTCTTTTTGGGTCAAGCTATATAATTCGATCGTAAATATTCGGCCAGCACCCCATCTTCGCCTATTTTGGCCTGCTCACATATATTTTTATGCTTCAAATTGAGTTCCGGTTGCTTCCGTAAATTATTTTTTGTATATTCTTACACTATATGCTACCTCATTTTCCACAAAAACACCATTTCTAATGCGAGCATCGACCGC
>JAFCZI010000374.1 GCA_019314425.1 Deltaproteobacteria bacterium
CTTCTGGATTTTGCCAGACAAAGCCAGCCGATGAAAAGATTAATGCCGCTGAATCAGATTGTCATGGACTGCCTGTTTCTGCTGCAAAAACAGGCAGGATTCAATGACATTAAAATTAGCACGAATTTATCCGAAGATTTACCGATGACATATGTTGATAAGGACCAGATTCAGCAATCCATCATCAATCTGACCTTGAATGCGCTCGAAGCCACTGACCCGGGAGGCCATGTAACATTTACAACGTATGCAGATCAAGAATCCGATATGATCCATATTGACATCATCGATACGGGACGCGGGATACCCAAGGAAAATCTGGATAAAATTTTTGACCCTTTTTTTACCACCCGCGAAACCGGAACCGGACTGGGATTGGCCATAACGCATGGAATTATTGAACAGCATGGGGGAAAAATAAAAGTCGACAGCACGATCGGAAAAGGCACCCGCTTTACGATCATGCTGCCCGTCAGACAGGGAGAAAATAATGTCGCTTGAAAACGGCCCGAACATTCTGATCATTGACGATGAACCGGCCATTTGCAAAAACTGTGTAAAAATTTTATCCGGCGCCGCAACTGAAATCGACACTGCGCATAACGGCTGCGATGCTTTGGAAATGATTAAGAACAAGCCATATCATCTTGTTATTACGGATTTAAAAATGAGCCGCATGGGGGGGATGGAAATCCTTAGCCGGATCAAAAAAGACTATCCGGACATCCTGGTGATTGTCATTACCGGATTTGCCAGTGTTTCATCCGCCGTTGAGGTTATGAAGATGGGGGCCTATGACTATCTCCCCAAACCGTTTACGCCCTATGAGCTCCGGGCGGTTGTGGGGCAGGCACTGAATTATCATAAAATTAAAATGCAGAATCAACGGCTCATGTCTGATCCGAAAAAGATTCCCGCCGTGTCTCATCAGCTGATCGGCGACAGCCCCCAGATCCAAAATGTGGTCACCATGATCAAGAAAGTGGCACATACCGAGTCCACTGTCCTGATCCAGGGAGAAAGCGGTACGGGTAAGGAGCTTGTTGCCCGGGCCCTGTATGCCAACAGCAGCCGGAAAGATAATGTTTTTTTTGCCATGGACTGCGGCACCCTCACCGGCAGCCTTCTGGAAAGCGAACTGTTCGGGTATCGTAAGGGCGCATTTACCGATGCGCACAGGGATAAAGACGGTATATTCCGGATCGCCGACCAGGGAACCGTATTTCTTGATGAAATCAGCAACATCAGCGTCGAGGTACAGGGTAAGCTTCTCCGATTTCTTGATTCTATGGAATTTATGCCTGTTGGCGGCACAAAATTTAGAAAAGTTGATATCCGTTTGATTTTTGCGACAAACAAAGACCTCAAGCAAATGGTCAAGGACGGCACCTTTAGAAATGACTTTTATTATCGTATCGCTGTCTATCCGATATGGATTCCCCCGTTAAAAGAAAGAAAATCAGATATATTGCCCATCGCATATCATTTTCTTGAACAGTTTAACCGGAGCATGGGCAAATCCATCAGCGGTTATGACGACCATGCCGTCAACCGCCTGACTGAATATGACTGGCCGGGCAATGTAAGACAATTGCGAAACATCATTGAACGGGCGGTGATTTTATGCGACAGCGACCAGATTTCTTTAAAAGAACTGCCACAACTCGGCGACATCGGCGATATTGAAAAATTAATTGAACATGTTCCGGCCACCAGTGATGAACTCAAGCAAATTAAAAAACAAGTCCGCGAAAAATCGGTTCTCAAACTTGAAGAAAATTTTATCTTAAATGCCCTGAAAAGAAATGACTGGAATATCACCCGGGCGGCCCGTGCCACCGGAATGCAGCGGCCCAATTTCCAGAACATGATGAAAAAAAACGGCATTCAACTACCCGGAAAATAAATTCCGCATACACTGTATATTTTATTTATACACACCCATTCATCATTCGCTTCCCCTGTCTCAACACCCGTCTCCCGATTATTAAAGTTCAACTGTATATTTTAATTATACACCTTTCCTTTTATCAAACAATCAGATTGCAATAAATTTATTTAATTTTCAATTAGTTATATTTAAAAAAATAAATTTGGCACGCAAACTGCATTATCAATAATTAAAAAGATTAAAAAAATTGGACACAAACCAAGGAGGATATCATGAAAGCAAAAACAAAAGTGCTGGTCGTTGATGATGAAAAAAGAATCTGTCATAATGTCAAAAAAATTCTGTCTAAAAACAATTTTGAAGTAACGGAAGCTTTAAATGCTAAAGATGCACTGGCCAAGATGGCAAAAGAGTCTTTTTCTCTTCTGATCTCCGATATTGTGATGCCGGACATGAACGGCCTGGAGCTTTTAAAGCTGGTTAAAAATGAATGGCCCCTGACCAAAGCTGTCATGATGACAGCCTATGCCTCCACGGACACAGCGGTAAAAGCCATCCGCTTAGGTGCTTTAGACTATATTCCTAAGCCGTTTACC
>JAFCZI010000375.1 GCA_019314425.1 Deltaproteobacteria bacterium
CGCCGAAGGTTCTTTGACGGACCTGCCCGGCTTTGAAGACCGCATATACCCGGCCAAACGCTTTTTTACCGCATGTGCCACGTTACCGGAAGATATTCGCAAAAGCATCATTTTAGACCCTGAAAAAATATTGACCACACCAGGACGGGTGGTCCGGGTCGGTATTTCAGATGAAATCAAAGCCGGCACCATCGAACTGGGCTTTGAAATTAAAAAGGGCAGCCGTTACAATGTCATCCTGCTCCAGGGACAGGACTGGGCCATCTGGCGTCTGCGCACCCTCCTTGAGGAGACCGGGGCTGCGGTTGACACACAAGGGATGACCCAGCCATGACCCTGTCCATGAAAATGCTAAGGATTTTCAGTGCCGTTTTTTATGCCCTGCTCGCCCTGGGCAGCCTGGCTGTTCTTATCGGCACCGGTATTTTCTTTTACACGGTCTCTGACCTTCCCCGGGTGCCTGAACCATTGAATCGTATTATCCAGACCCCCCCCACTGAAATTTATGCCGCCACCGGGGAGCGCATCATGGTGCTGGGCCAGCACGCCAGCGTACCCTTAAACCGGGTTTCACCCCATTTTCTCAAAGCCGTTATTGCCACCGAAGACCATCGTTTCCAGGACCATAACGGCGTGGATAAACTCCGCACCCTGAAGGCGTTATGGATCACGCTGTTTAAACCCGGCCGGATTGAGGGGGCCTCCACCATTACCCAGCAGCTGGCAAAAAATTTATTTTTCAGCTTCAAGCGAAGTTATAAACGCAAATTCAGAGAACTGCTGGTGGCCCTCCAGATCGAAAACCGGTTCAGCAAACAGGAAATCCTTGAAGCCTATATTAACCAGATTGCCTTTGGCCCCAAAGCCTACGGCATCGAACAGGCGGCCATATCTTTTTTCAACAAATCAGCCTCCCAGCTCACCCTGGCTGAATCCGCCCTGCTGGCGGGGTTGCCCAAATCCCCCACCCGATACAATCCCTACCGTCATTTTGAACGCGCTAAAAAGCGCCAGCGGGTGGTTTTACTGCGGATGGTGACCACCGGCTACATCTCACGGGAATGGGCCGACCGGGCCTTTGCCCAGCCGCTTATCCTTGTGCCGTCAACCACCAGGGACCATAGCAGCAGCTATTATATCGATATGGTCATCAACCGTCTTGAAGAACGCTATGGTCCGGACATCATCTATCACGGCGGGCTCAGGGTTTACACAACCCTTGATCCCCAGCTTCAATCCTGGGCCACGGAAGCGATGACAGAGGGTCTGGTCAACCTTGACCGGCTCATGGGGATTAACGATCCGGTATCGGGTGTCGCCCTAAAACCGGATGAACTTCCCCAGGGAGCCCTGGTTGCCGTAGAGACCAGTTCCGGCGCCATCCGGGCACTGGTGGGGGGCCGGAACTATTCCCGAACCGCCTATAACCGGGCGGTTCACAGCCATCGCCAGCCGGGATCCGGATTCAAACCCTTTGTCTATTATACGGCCCTTGAAAAACTGGGGCTGACGCCTGCCTCGGTGATGGTGGACAAACCGGTGAATATCCCGGTCAAGGGGGCTCCGAACTGGCGGCCCAGAAACTTTGGTCGCCGTCACCAGGGACCGATGATCCTGAAAAAAGCCCTGATGAAATCCGTCAATACCATTGCCGCCCAACTGGTAGCGCGCACCGGGCCCGAGGCTGTCATCGAAACCGCACACCGCTGCGGGATCAAAAGCCCCCTGGCGCCGGTATATTCGGTGGCCCTGGGCACCTCTGGGGTCAGTCCCCTGGAGATGGCCTCGGCCTATGCAACGTTTGCTGCCGGGGGAATACACCATGATGCCTTTTGTATCCAAAGAATTGAAAATGCAAACGGAACCGTACTGGAAGAACACATCGCCGGTGGCGGAAAAGTGCTGGATGCCGGTATTGCCTACCAGATTGAAGACATGATGAGCGGCGTCATCGATTCAGGCTCCGGCGCCGTAATCCGCCGCATGGGGTTTACCCTCCCGGCCGCCGGCAAAACCGGCACCACCAATCGATACAAGGATGCCTGGTTTACCGGTTTCACCCCGACGTTGAGCACATCGATCTGGGTGGGGTTTGATCAGGAAAAGGGATTGCGCGATAAAAACGGGGTGGGGATTACCGGAGGCCGAGGGGCCGCGCCCATCTGGGCAGACTTTATGCTCCGGGCCATGGAAGATGAACCGCCCCGCGTGTTTGCCATTCCGCCGGAAATCACCTTTGAAGATGTCGATCCGATTACCGGACGGCCCACTACTGCAGGTAAAGACGTCGATCATATACGGGTCTCCCTGCTCAGGGACCAGCGCATCGATTTTGACAACAACAGCCCTGACGATAACGACATTCTGCTGCCCGAATCACCGGGAACCAGGATCATCGAAGAAGATTTAGACCACAACAACTAATGTGACAACGAGGGGATTTTTGATTCACTGGCTAAAACATATTGCCGTTCGAATGGG
>JAFCZI010000376.1 GCA_019314425.1 Deltaproteobacteria bacterium
TCGTGGTTCGCTACGCTCACATGATCTATCCTTATTCGTTATGCGCAATAGAGGTAAATTCCGGGTTGCAGCGAAATTTGTTCACGATTTTGGCTCCACCACCTTCACCGGTTCGTGTCCTTTCGGCAAGCGTGCATGAAAGGGGCTGCTAACGGGATTAACATGGGCTATCGAAAATATTTTGGGAGGATAGCCCATGGCGAACAAAAAATCAAAGGAGAAGCAACTCGAAGCAGTACAGACCCAATTTTCAGATTGGCGTAAAAACCGAAAAGGACGGCGGGATCGCATTCCTGAGTCATTATGGGATGCGGCCGCTTCCCTTTCTGATGGTTTCAGTGTCAATGAACTGTCAAAAACATTGCGACTGAATCACAGTTCCTTGAAGGAGCGTGTTGAAACCATTCAAAACGGGCCACCCGAAGAACCTTGCCTGACCACATTTATAGAATTTCCGCCGCTGAATTCACCAGCAGATTCTACTGAAGTGAGTCTGGAGCTTGAAAAAGCAGGCGCCATAATGAAAGTTCATGCGAAGGGGCATATTGATGTTCTATCCCTGGTACAGACGTTTTGGAGGCAGCAGTCATGATTCAAATCAGCCCTCAAATGCGGATTCTTGTGGCGGTAAAACCGGTGGATTTCAGGAAAGGTATTGATGGTCTGGCCGGCATATGCCGATCTGTTTTAAAATCAGATCCATTTTCCGGATATGTTTTTGTCTTTCGCAATAGGCGAGGGACCGCCATCAAAATTTTGGCGTATGACGGCCAGGGATACTGGCTTTGCCAAAAACGGCTGTCGAGTGGTCGTTTTCACTGGTGGCCGAAAAAGGGCCCGGTGGAACAGTTACCAGCCCACGAGTTGCAGATGATTTTATGGAACACCAACCCCAGAGGAGCTGCGCCTTTATGGAAAAAAATTAATTTAGGCTGAAAAAAAGATCTCCCCCCCTTGCGTTCAAAGAATCATGCCTTATGTTCTTGCCATGGAAACGATCATCAAATACAGAGGCAAGACCTACAACGCTGAGGATGTCTCCTTTATAAAAGGGTTAATTGCGTTGAACCCCCACGTCAGCCGGTATGCATTATCGGTCAAACTGTGTAAGGCATGGGACTGGGTACAGCCCAATGGTGTCCCAAAAGATATGGTATGTCGAGGGTTAATGTTACAGCTTCACCGGTCGGGGCATATTCAGCTGCCGCCCAGGAAACGGCCTCCGGTCAATCCGTCGGGAAAACAAAAAAGGCCATTATCCCTGTTCCGGAAATGCCCCTGACAGCATCGGTGAAGTCGATCCGACCGCTTCGGTTTATCCAGGTGCGCCGCACCCCTTTGGAAAAGCTGTTCAACAGCCTGGTGGAGCAATACCACTACCTGGGCTATTGCAGGCCGGTCGGAGAACATCTGAAATACATTGTTTACGCCGGGGAAAACCCGATTGCATGTATGGCCTGGAGTTCAGCGCCACGCCATATCAAATCCCGGGATCAGTTTATCGGGTGGTCGCCTGAAGTTCGGATCAAAAACCTGTCCCTGATCTCCTATAATACCCGATTTCTTATATTGCCCTGGGTTCGGGTCAAATATCTGGCATCTCATATATTAAGCCAAATGGCCCGGCGTCTTCCCGGGGATTGGCAGAAGCAATACAATCATCCGATTCATTATTTTGAGACGTTCGTTGATAAATCCTTGTTTCCCGGCACCTGTTATAAAGCCGCCAACTGGATTTATCTGGGAGATACCACCGGAAGGGGCAAAAACGATCAGACCGGTAAACCCAATCGTTCCATAAAAGGGGTCTGGGGTTATCCTTTAAACAAACACTTTCGGGAGTATTTGTGCCATGCCGGATAAGCCCCGAAGGATCGACTTAACCCCTGAAGATATCGAGACCCTTCTTGAAAGAGTAAAACCTGTGGTATCCGAACAGGACTACGAGGCTATCAAGGCCATGGCCGATACCATTGAAGCCCTGAGCCAGGTTCGAGATCAGAAAGCCACATCCATTAAACGGCTGCTCAATCTTTTGTTTGGACAAAAATCCGAAAAGAAAGAGAAGGTGTTTAAAAAGCCGAAAGATGATGATGACGAAGGTGAAAAAAAGCCCCCGAAAAAAAGAAAAGGGCATGGGCGAAACGGCGCATCGGCCTATACCGGCGCAGAAAAGGTGGTGATCAACCACGAAAGCCTCAAACATGGCGATCCCTGCCCGGAATGCATCAATGGAAAGGTCTATCGATGCAAAATCCCCAAGACCGTGGTTCGAATTGTGGGTTCCCCCCCTTTACAGGGAACCGTCTACGAAATGGAGAGGCTTCGTTGCAACCTTTGCGGTGACATTTTTACCGCAACACCCCCCGAAGATATGGGAACAAAGAAATATGACGAAACGGCCGCCGTCACCATAGCGCTACTGAAGTACGCAAACGGGCTTCCTTTCTATCGGCTGGAACAATTTCAGGCCAGTCTGGGAATTCCTGCTCCGGCATCGACCCAGTGGGAACTTGCACAGGTCTTGGGGTTACAGGTTAAACCACCTTACATGGAAATGCTGAAACAGGCTGCCCAGGGCCGATTATTCCACATTGATGATACAAAAGGCAAAATCTTGAGCCTGATAAAAGAGGGAGAAACCGAAAACGGCCGAAAGGGGATTTTTACCACCGGAATTCTGTCCAAAATTGAGGATCGAACGGTTGTCCTATATTTCACAGGACGAAATCACGCCGGTGAAAACCTGAAGGAACTTTTCGAAAACCGTATTCATGGATTGAGTCCACCCTTGCTCATGTGCGATGCTCTTTCCCGAAATATTTCAGAAAACCTGCAAATTATTCTTGCAAACTGTCTGACCCATGGCAGAAGAAACTTTGTGGATGTGGTCTCCAGTTTTCCCGAAGAGTGCCAATTCGTAATTGAGACCCTTGCGGGGGTTTATCACAACGACCATATCTCAAAGGACGAAAAGATGACGCCCGAAGAACGACTGGCATTCCATCAGACTGAGAGCAAACCATTGATGGATGCACTTTATCTTTGGCTCAACAAACAGCTGGATGAAAAGCTTGTGGAACCTAATTCCGGTCTGGGAAAAGCGATCTCCTATATGCTCAACCACTGGAAACCGTTGACCCGTTTTCTAACGGTTCCCGGAGCACCCCTTGATAACAATGTCTGCGAGAGGGCCTTGAAAAAAGCCATCATCCATCGAAAAAACTCTCTTTTCTATAAAACGGAAAACGGAGCGCTGATCGGAGACATTTTCATGAGCCTTATCCAAACCTGCAGCATGGTCAAGGAAAACCCGTTCGACTATTTGCTGGCACTTCACAAAAACCCATCTCGGGTAGCTGAAAATCCCGAAAACTGGCTGCCCTGGAACTTCAGACAGGCCATACCCTCTCCCAATTAATAATCCATCTTGAAACGGGGATGCCATGCGCCGCACGCCATGGCATCCCGCCCGCAAAAAAAATTGCATTTTTTTTCGTCTACTCAGGCTTGCCGAAAGGACACGATACAAAAAACTGGGATAAATGGCAACCGGGCCTGCATAGATCGGAACGCCGATGTCGATCCTAGGGATCTTGGTGTTGGTTTGGTA
>JAFCZI010000097.1 GCA_019314425.1 Deltaproteobacteria bacterium
CCGGGGCAACGCCCCGGGAACCGGTTGCAAGGAGCGTTGAGCCCTGTAAGGGCGTGACAATATACGAATAAGTACAGACAAGATAATTCATGTAACGCCCTTACAGGGCTGATATTATTGTTAAATCCTCACCCAGGGCATTGCCCTGGGCTAATATGTAGTGCCCTTACAGGGCTGGATCAGGAAGGTATCAATTCAGTTGCGAAGTAGATTGTGGGCGAAGTTAGGACCAAGCCCCAAAAGTGCATGGGGGGCAGGCTTTCATCCAAACCCATTTCCCGCAATGAGTCGATACCATGGCTTTTTTATTTTAAGGATTTTTTGATGGGCCAAAAGCTTTCCTACGAAGAACTGGAACAAAAGATTTTAGCGTTACAACAAGAGGTCAATACCCTCAAACAGGGGAAGTCTCCGCAAGAGGCGTCTCCGCAAAAGAAGCCCCCGCAAAAAAAGAAAGAGAAAATTAATATTCCGGTGAAACCTTCCACTGTTTTAAAGAAGCACAACCAAAAATCCCCTCCCGGGACCCCATTAAACGGTCGTGCGCTAAAATTGAAATTGTTGGGAACCTTGAAGGATTTGCCCGCAATGTCTCAGGTTCTTACCCAGGCGCAACGGGTTATGGCAGACCATCGATCGAGCCTTAAAGATCTTGCGAATATCATGAAAACCGACCCGGCAATTGTTACCAAGGCGTTAAGAATCGCCAACTCCGCGTATTACGGCATGAGAGGAGAGGTCTCTTCAATTGAACATTGTTCCGTTATGCTGGGACATAAAGGCTTTGGCGAGCTCGTTACCATGTCGGCTGCTTCGAGATTTCTCAGCAAAAAGCTGAAGGGATATGGCGTGGAGGCGGGAGTGCTTTGGCAGCATTCACTGGCCGTTGCCTTCGGGGCAAGGATCATCGCTAACAGGACAACCCCTGCTTTGGCGAATGATGCGTTTATTGCGGGGATTATTCATGACGTGGGTAAAATAATTCTGGATAAGCCTATCTTTGAAAGGAAAAGTGAATTCGAGGCGTTAATGGCCGATTGGGCGCTAACTTTTCTGGAGGCTGAAAAAGAGATCCTGGGATTTAATCACGTGGAGATCGCGTATGCTATGTGCAAGCGGTGGCATTTCCCCCCGGGCATAACGCTCCCCATCAAATACCATCATTCCCCATCCCTGTCGGGAGGAAATAAGCTGGCGTACATCATCCATGTTGCGAACGCCATTGCCTTGATGAGTGACGTTGAAGCCGATGATGATATGGATATGTGGGATCTGTTGGACGATTCGGCTGCGGAATTTCTGGGTCTCCACCATGAAGATGTGAGCGACATTATGACGAAAGTGGTTAAATCCGTTGAAGAAGTGAAATTAAAGTACACATAGTGGGCTGCGGCGAATTTCCGCTTGATTCCGGGGATGCCTAAACCCTAACCCGGATAAACCGGAAAAGTGACTAATCCCCATGTCTTGCAGGCACAACAAAACATGAAAATGAGATAGTACACAACATTGATGACCTCGTAAAAAGTCACGAATTTGTCTACAGATGGCATTGTAAAAGGTCCCATATACAAGGCGTAGGGGCAGACCTGTGTGTCTGCCCTTGTTTTCTGCAACGCAGTAGATGGGATTTTTTACGGCGCCATCAACCCTTCAGATATCATCAAAAGCCATTCTGTAGCCCGAAAGCTCATTTTCCAGTGCCTCGATTTCGTCTTCAAGGGCTTCGATGGTCAGCATCTGGTGCGGTCGAATGGAATGGGCCGGCAACGCCTTCTCCCGGTCTGAAAGCGCCTCCCTTAAAGACACCAGGTGCGCCGATTTTTCTTCTTTTTCCTCCCGCAGCAGCGTTGCCACTTCCCGCACTGCTTTGACAAAATCACTGACCCTGCCAAAGTCCTTTTCAAATCGGATGGATGAACCCGAAGGGTCTACCCGGTTGGTTAGCGTGCAGCTGTCGGCCCCCGCAGCCTTCACCGACGTTAACGCATCCTGCACATTCTCAGGGGACAGTCCGCCGGCCAGGATAACCGGGATTGTACTTTGGAGAACAAGCGCCTGCGCTGTTTCCCGGTCCACCGGCTCTCCCGTTATGCCGATAAAGCCCTCCACCGGTGCGTCTTCCCGCCATGTGTCGGTCAAAAAGATATCGCTGGTATGTTCAAAAGCCTCGGCCATTTCCAGTGATGGAAAATCGGGGGAAATCCCTTTTTGTGGGATAGGAATGCTTCGGATGATGCCGATTTCGGGAAATTTCCGCTTCACGGCTGTCTGGAATTCAATCAATTTTTCCAGCCCCTTGATGCCCCCGTTTTCGTCCGTCAGGGCATCGCAGAAATGGATGTAATCGGGCCGGTAGTAATCCAGCACCCGGTAAACGGTGTCCGGATCCCGGAAAAGAGGGATCATGCTGCTTTTGTGCGGGGTCTTTTCGGTCAACCCGACGGCCTCCCGCAGCAGCGGCAGGCGCCACTCATCCCGGCTCAGAATGACGCTCCCCAGGTGATCCACCCCCAGTTCAATGCATTTTTCCGCCTCTTGAGGCGTTTGGATTTCATATATTTGAACAATTATCATGGTTCGTGCCTCCAGAAAATTACCATAAAAGAGCCACCAGCATATTTTATTTTTTCCCAACCGGAAAGCATAAAATTGCGGGTTGCCATGACAGATCAGAGAGACTATAATTGATGGCGTCGTAAAAAGTCCGTAAATATTCGGCCAGCACCCCATCTTCGCCTATTTCGGCCTGCTCACATAGCATTAGTATGCTACGCAGTCCCAAATAGACGAATATGAAGCACTGGCCAAACATTTACATTGTAAGCCGAATATTTACAAAAGTCCCATCTACTGCGTTGCATCAATTTTATTCGAGTACTTTGAGGTAGATCCCCCTTTGAGCCGCCCAAAAGTTATTTTTATCGCTCAGAATCAGCCTCTGAACAATGATGTTCAGTTGAGGCAGAGGATGGCGGGTGCGGTCGAGAGGGCCGCGCGGCAGTCACACCGGTTTCCGGGCCTGGATCTTTCCGCCATGCAAGCGCAGGTGCATGAAAATACCCGCGCTTCCCTGTTGTTTATGGGGGGGCGTTACATGGATCTGCCGGACCTCATGAATTATGTGAAGGCCGGTTGCCGCCCCATCGAAATTACCCCCGACAATGTGACCCGGCACTATTCCCTGGCCAATACGGTAACCCTGAACGGGATTTACATGTATCAATACCTGTCGGCCCATGGATATGACCCCATCATCATTCAAAACTATGCCACGGACGACCTGGAAGGGCTGCTCCGGGAGTCCCCTCTGGCGGTCTGCATCTCATCAAATTTTATCATGATGAACGACATCAGGGACATGGCCGTTAGAATCAAAAACCTGGCGCCCGACGTCGCGGTCATTGCCGGCGGCATGCTGGTCAAAAAGGTCATGCACGCCGGGGAGAATCTCACCCAAGGGACCCTCGAATTCCTCTCCACCTTCCACGAAAAAGTGGATGCGTTTGTTGTGGAGGCAAAAGGGGAGCAGAGCCTTGTGAAATTGCTGGGCGCCATTAAGAACGGCGACGATTTGAGCACGATCCCCAATCTGGCCTGTTTTGATGAAAAAGGCCGTGTAACCTTCACCGTCCGGACCGAGGAAGAGATTCACATGGACGAGACGGCCATTGACTGGGGCAAAATTCCAAAAGCCTATCTGCGCCACACCCTTCCCGTTAACAGCAGCCGGGGATGCTATTACCGGTGTCGTTTCTGCACGTACCACTGGTTGTTTCCCAAAGTCCATTACCGGTCTCCGGATGTCCTTCAACAGGAGCTGAAAGCCATCAACAACCTGGGGTTTGTGAGGCATGTGCGGTTTACAGACGACAACTTCACCGCCAGAAGTGACCGGATTAAGGCGGTTCTGGAGATGATGATCCATGAAAAATTTTCATTTTCGTGGTCGTCATTTGCTCGCGCAAGCGCCTTGACGCCTGAGCTCGTAAAGCTGATGAAGCGGTCGGGATGTGAATTTCTGGATCTGGGGCTGGAATCGGGAAGCCAGACTATCCTGGACAATATGGATAAACAGCTGAGCCGGGAGCAATCGCTGGAAGCCATCCGCATGCTCAACGATTACGGCATCATCAGCCGTGGCAGTTTCATTATCGGTTACCCGGGGGAAACGCGTGATACATTCCTTGAAACCATTGATTTCATAAACGACAGCGGCCTTCCTTATTATCAGCCCTATCTCTTCTATTACACCGCAAATACCCTGGTGCATGAGGAGCGAAAAGCGCTGAATCTGAGAGGTCTCGGTCTGGCATGGGCCCATGAGACCATGGATTCGGTAGACGCCTCCCGGCTTTTGATGCAAATGATTGAGCGGATTCCCGAAAGCTTTACCGATGGCCATTCCTATGTGGAAGAAATCTATAAATCGCTCAGGGGTGACGGGTATGCACCAGAGGATATCCGGGAACTGTTCAGGGTGAAGCGGCAGTTGCAGCTGACCTTGAGGGAACATCCCTCCGCCGGTCCATTCTCTCCGGAGATAGCACCCATACTCGAGAAGATGGGAGGGCTGATCCGCTAATGCATGTCGCTATCCTCAGCGTAAGAGATAAGACGTATCACCCCAACAGCCGGCTTATGGCGGCGGCGGTTGAAATGGGGCACAGGATTTCACTCATCCATACGCGGGACGGTCTTTCCTGCATTCAGGGGGGGCGGCAGGCGGTCCGATTGCCTGAGCCTGATTTTCCGGAGACTGATCTGCCGGATATCCTCCTGCCGAGAGTGGGGGCGACCATCAACGACTATGCCCTGTCGGTGGTGAGGCATTTCGCGCTTTCCGGAACCCGGGTGGTCAACGGATTTGAATCAATCCTGATGGCGCGAAACAAATTTATGGGCCTTCAACGCCTGGCAAAACATGGCATCAGCGTT
The DNA here is from genome assembly GCA_019314425.1 of Deltaproteobacteria bacterium. GTDB lineage: Bacteria > Desulfobacterota > DSM-4660 > Desulfatiglandales > Desulfatiglandaceae > NaphS2. The sequence continues at coordinate 4,939 of JAFCZI010000097.1, forward strand.
CCTGATTCATACCTGGTTGTAACGCTGGAAGGTTTTGAACGGGCTGTGGAACAGTTGGGAGGGTATCCGGTTGTGGCCAAAATGCCCGGCAGCCGCCAGGGTGACGGGGTGATGCGGGTCGAAAACCAGGCCACCGCTTCCTTTGTTATGAACAATCTCATGGACAATGCCCGGGGGATTCTGGTTCAGGAATATATTCCGCCTGAAGGGCGCACCGACATCCGCGCTTTTGTGCTGGGAGACCGGGTTTTAGGCGCGATGGCCCTGGAACCGGGTCCGGCGGATTTCAGGACCAACATCCATCTCACGGGACAGGGACGGATGATAACGCTCAGTCCCGACCTTTCGAAACTGGCGGTGCGGTCATCCCGCGCCCTCGGCCTTGAAATTTCGGGTACGGATATCATCATCGATAAAAATGGTTTTCCCAACGTGATTGAGGTCAATTATTCGCCGGGATTCCGGGGGCTTGAAGAAGCTACCGGCATCAATATTGCGGAGCGGATTATTCATTATGTGACAAAGCCGCAGGGTTAGGTTTTAAGTTTTAGGTTTTGGGTTTTAGGTTTTAAGTTTTTCAGCCCATGAGCTTCTTATTTTTTGTGATAGAACACCAGGCGATAAGGTACTAAGGAGTTTTTATGCATATCGGTTTTTTGATGGATCCGCTTACGTCCATAGATCCCGAAAATGAAACGACCAGCTATCTCATGTATGAATGCAACCAACGGGGGCATACGGTCTACTTCCTGGAACCTCACGACATTTATATTCGGGAAAATGAGGTCGTGGCCAGGATGCGCAATATTTCGGTATCACCGAATCTGTCCATGAAAAAGTATTGGCGTGCGTTGATACGCTGTCTCAAGAAAGATGAACTCATATTTGAGACCATCGCGGATCTGGACGCGCTCTTTTTGAGAAAAAATCCGCCCATGGTTTATCAAACCGTGGAGTTTTTGTCATCGGTCAGTGACAAAGTGTTTATGATCAACAACACGACGGGCCAAATCAGGGCCAACAGCAAACTCTATATCCTCAATTTCCCGGAAATCATTCCTGAGACCCATGTGTCTCGTGATCCGGCACGCCTCAGAAAAATCATCAATAATTTCGGCGGCGCCATGGTGGTAAAGCCCCTTCAACGCTACGGTGGCGAAGGGGTGATTAAAGTGAGCCTCAAGGACCAGGAGAATCTGAATTCCCTGATTAACTATTATGTGCGGGCCTATCGGGCATATCCGGAGCGGGAACCCATTATGGTCCAGGAATATCTGGAAGAAGTTCAGATAAAAGGTGATGTGCGGATTCTTCTGCTCAATGGGGAAATTGTCGGCGCCATGCGGCGAAAACCGAGACAAGGGGATTTTCGAACCAATATCCATGCGGGCGCCCGGGCCTATAAACATGACATTACGGATCAGGATCGCGCCATCTGCCGGGCGATCCGGGACAGCTTGAGAAAAGAGGGCCTGTTTTTCGTAGGGGTTGACGTGATCGGTGATAAGATGGTAGAAATCAACTGTCTGAGCCCCGGCGGTATTCCGCGTATTAACCGTTTGGATGATGTGAAAATCGAAGTTCAGGTGATTGATTTCATTGAACAAAAGGTTTCGTAGGGGCGGACCTCGGGTGTCCGCCTTGATTATACCGGATGCACATTACGGGCGAATGGTTGTTCGCCCCCAACCCAAAAATGCAACAGAAGAGCCAATTTCAAAATGTTCAATTTTGTTCGAGGTCAAGGAAGGCGAAAATTTTAACCGCAGGAATATATTGGATATTTCGAGGATTAAAATTTTAGTCTGACGCAGAGATCGGGCAAAAGGGGGCGTTTTGAAACTGGCTCAGAAGAAAGGATGATAAATGCCCCGTATGAATGGAAAAACAAACAGATTTTTTGGTGGGTGGGTCACGATGAGTTTGTGTGTCCTGATGTTGATGGCGGGCTTTCATTTTTCAGTATCGAAGGCTTCCGCCGCAGATACGCTTAAACTGGGTGTTTTGCAGGAACCCAAAACCTTGAACATCTGGAGCGCCGGTGATCGCTGGTCACTGAAAATCCTGGGGTTAATCTATCAACCCCTGTATGTGAGGGATCCCAAGACGCTGGATTTGGTTCCCTGGCTGGCGGCGGCACCGCCTGAGTTTGATTCAAAAAATCTCTGCTACACGGTTAAACTGAGGCCCGCCAGATGGTCGGACGGCACGGAACTGACCTCCGAAGACGTGGCCTTTACCGGACGGATAATTCAGGAATTCAAAATCCCCAGGCATATTTCCAAGTGGCAGTTTGTCAAAAGAATTGAAACCCCGGACAAACACACCATAAAGTTCTACCTGGAAAGCCCCCAAGCCATCTTTGTCTCTCGAACGCTCACCACGCCTATTGTGCAGAAAAAGCAATGGGAGGAAATAATCCAAAAAGCCAAAGGAACGGAAAAACCCCTTCGAACGCTTTTGCGGCACAAGGTTAAGAAACCCATAGGCATCGGTCCTTTTACGTTGAAGGACTGGCGGTCGGGCGCCTATCTTTACGTGGTAAAGAACGAGGATTTTTTCGGTTCCGGCAAGACCATCGGCGGGCACCTTTTAGGGCCTCACATCGACGGGATCATTTTCAAGATCTATGGCACGTCGGATGCTGCTATTCTGGCATTGAAGAAAGGGAGCATCGATATGTTCTGGTGGGGAATTCAGCCGGGATATATGGAAGACCTGAAAGCGAACCCCGATATGGAGGTCTTCACCAACGAAAAAAGTGCGCCAGGGGTATGGTTTGAAAATGTATTCCATTGTTCCTCCCGGCAACACGTTCTGGTGCTGCCCGGACGTTCCGAAGTACGGCGTGGGGCTTAGCCGGGAAGGCCGCATCAAAAAGGCCTACCGGATCCTTTCGGATGCCGGTTACACCTGGCAGATACCCCCCATCGACAACTCGGGGAATGTGGTTAACGGCGAAGGCATTATGCTGCCTGACGGGAAGCTCATGGGGAAATTCACCATCCTGACGCCCCCGGCCGATTACGACCCCCATCGCGCCATGTGCGGCATGATGATGCAGGAATGGCTCCGGATGCTGGGGATTCCCGCATATTCCAAACCCATGGCCTTCGGAGCACTGATCGAACAGGTCCAAGTGCGCAGGGATTTTGATACATTCATCCTGGGGTACGGCAGCTTGTCGCTGGATCCCGATTATCTGCGAAACTTTTTTATTTCAACAAACGACAAGCGCAGAGGCTGGAACATGAGCGGGTATAACAATCCCGCATTTGATAAAATTGCGACCCAATCCGCGAAAACCATGAACCGGGACGAACGGCGAAAACTCATCTGGGAAATGCAGAAGATTGTCATGGGTGATGTGCCCTATATGCCCCTGTATAATCCAAAACTGATTGAGGCCGCCCGGAAAGGCAAATTCACGGGGTGGGTTCAAATGATTGGTGGCGTTGGCAACTTGTGGTCTTTTTGTCAGTTGAAACCGCTTTAATTTAGGTATCAATTTTCTCGTTCCCACGCTCCAGCGTGGGAACGGCTTGAGGTCTAACACCTTATGGTTCGGTAAAGCGCCATGGAATTAAGAAGATATATTCTCCGCAGGCTGGTCCAGATCACCATCATTTTTTTTGTGATCCTTACGGTGCTCTTCCTGCTGTTCCGCCTGGCCCCGGGGGACCCGGTTTCCCGAATGGTGGACACGGATATGACGCCCGAGGATTCACAGCGCCTCATTGTTCAGCTGGGGCTGGACAAACCCCTGGGCGTACAATACCTCATATATCTCAAGAATTTTTTTAGGGGTCAATTCGGGTATTCATTCCACTACGGAGAACCGGTGGTGGACATCATCTGGGCCCGGCTTCCCAATACGGTTCTGCTCTTTACCACCAGCATTATTTTATCCGCCCTGGTGGGTATTTTCCTGGGGAAGATTGCGTCCTGGTACAAGGGGAAAAGGACCGACAGCATCATGACCGTGGGGGCGCTGGTGACCCATACGCTCTTCCTGCCTTGGCTCGCGTTGATCCTGATTTGGGTTTTTGCTTATAAATTCAGTTGGTTCCCCATTAACGGCATGATTTCGGAGGAGGTATGGCTGGACCCTGACAGCGGTGTCATCGCCAAAGCGCTGGATGTTATGTACCATATGGTGTTGCCGCTCTCCACCCTGTTTCTGATCCATTTCGGCGCTTATCTCTTAATCATGCGAAGCGCCATGCTGGAAACCCTCAAAGAGGATTATATCCTCACTGCAAGGGCCAAGGGCCTGGATGAAAAGACGATTCGGAACAAACACGCCGCCCCCAACGCGGCGCTTCCGGTGGTCACCAGCGTGGGCCTCAGCCTGGCTTTTTCCATCAACGGGGGGGCGCTGACGGAGACGGTTTTCACCTGGCCCGGCATTGGCCGGGAATTGGTGTTTTCGGTCAGTCAGAACGATTACCCTTTGGCGCAGGCCTCTTTTCTGCTGATTGCCATTGTGGTTTTGCTTGCCAACCTGGTGGTGGATGTTCTGTACGCTTATCTTGATCCAAGAATCAGATACTAACGCGGCAGAGCCGCAGTTTTAAGTTTTAGGTTTTAGGTTTTTCAACCAATGAGCTTCTTATTTTTTGTGACAGAAAACCAGGTAATGAGGTACTAAACGGAAACCGTCGTGACAGCCGCTCCTTCAAACAATAAAATAAACGCCCGCGAGCGCTATCCATGGCTCAATTCATTCCTGGATGGGTGGGCCATATTCAAACAGAACCTTCTGGGTCGAATCGGCCTGACCCTGCTGATCATATTTGCGTTGATGGCCATTTGCAGTTACATCCCACCGCTGATCAACCCCATGTATAACCCCATGACCGGTGTGGATCCGGATATTACCTGCTGTATGTCACCCAGTTGGCGGCACTGGCTGGGAACGGATTTCATGGGACGGGACATCTTCAGCCAACTCCTGGCGGGCGCACGTGTCGCCTTCATGGTCGGTGTTTCCGCTGCCGTCATGAGTGTGGTCCTGGGAACGGCCATCGGCATGACCGCCGGGTACATGGGAAAATTCATAGATACCCTGCTCATGAGAATGGCCGACATGATCATGGTGATGCCCACCTTGTTGTTTGTTTTGATCATCTCTTCCGTTTTTGGCCAGCTTAGCATCTGGACCATTGTTATTATCATCGCCCTGTTCCGGTGGCCGGGTGTCTCCCGGATGATTCGCGGTCAGACCCTTTCTCTTAAGCATCGCCCGTTTATCGAAGCGGCCAAAGTGGCGGGGGCCGGCCATTTCCGGATTATCTTCAGGCATATCATGCCCAATGTGTTGCCCCTGGCGTTTTTGTTCATGACATTCCGGGTGACGTCCGCCATTATTATTGAAGCGTCGCTGGCATTCTTAGGGTTTGGTGATCCGGGAACCGTCAGTTGGGGGATGATGTTGCAGTGGGTCTGGAAAACCGGCTATATGTTCAAAGCCCCTTACTGGCTTCTTCCGCCGGGGATTTGCATTTCATTGATTACCCTCTCTTTTTATATGCTGGGTCGCGCCATGGATGAAGTGTTGGACCCGAGACTGCGAAAGGAGGACCAGACAGATTAAATGGCCCTACTTGAAGTTGACAATTTAAGCATCGGGTATCACACCAAACAAGGCTACCTCAAGGCCGTGGATGGGATCTCCTTTTCCCTGTATGAGGGGCAAACCCTCGGTTTTGTGGGTGAATCGGGCTGTGGAAAAACCACCATCGGCATGGCCCTGATGGGATTGATGCCCCCCAACGGTTCTATCCGGCAGGGACGTATTCTCTTTGAAGGGCAGGATCTTCTGGAAATGACGGAAGCTGAACGAAGAGCGACGCGTTGGAGCCGGATTGCCATGATTTTTCAGGCTGCCATGAATGCTATGAACCCGGTGCAGCGCGTGGGGGATCAGGTTGCGGAAGCCATTTTGGTGCATAACCGGGAGGTGGAAAAGGACGCGGCCTTAAGCCAGGTGGAAGCGCTGTTCGATCTGGTGGGAATCCCCCGGGATCGCTTGAGAGATTACCCCCACCAATACAGCGGCGGGATGAAACAGCGGGCGATTATCGCCATGGCCCTGGCCTGCCGGCCCAGGTTGATTATTGCGGATGAGCCCACCACCGCGCTGGACGTTATTGTTCAGGATCAGATTCTATCGGAAATCAAGGCGCTTCAGAAAGAGTTCAATATCGGTGTTATCTTTATCTCACACGACATTTCCATTGTCGCTGATATGTGTCAGAATATCGCGGTGATGTATGCCGGGCAGATGGTGGAATACGGTTCCCGGGAGGCTATTTTTGAATCACCCGTACATCCCTACACCAAAGCACTGCTCTCTTCATTCCCGACGATTACCGGCGAAAAAAGTGATCTGATCCCCATCCCGGGGGAACCCCCCAACCTGATCCATCCCCCTTCAGGGTGCCGGTTTGGAGCGCGTTGTCCTGAGGTTTCCCCAGCCTGCTCAGAAGCGCCCCGATGGATCCTGATAGGGCCCGGGCACAAAGCGCTCTGTTGCCATTGCTAGAATAAAAGGGACATTGGAATTCACCCGAGGTCAGCATGAATACGAACGGTAAACCGGCCCTCGAAATCAGGGACGTCAGCAAAATTTACAAAGCCAAGGTGGGTCTTCTTTCCGGCCGTGGCAAAGATGTGGTGGCCCTGGATCGGGTCTCCTTTGAGATTAACAAGGGTGAAATTTTCGGACTGGTGGGGGAAAGCGGCAGCGGGAAAACAACGGCGGGCCGCTTGATTGTGAGCCTGGAGGAGACTGACTCCGGTGAAATCCTTATGGATGGCCAACCGGTTACGGGGTTGAAAGGAAAAACACTCAAGAAGTTTCGAAGCAAGGCTCAGATGATATTCCAGGACCCTTATCAATCCCTCAATCCCCAACGGTCTATTCTGGACACGGTTGCCGAGCCTTTGAACATTCATCGCGTGGGGGATGCCGCCGGCAGAAAAGATCGTGTCCGGGAGGTCCTCAGCTCCGTAGGCTTGTCGCCGCCGGATGATTTTCTCTATCGTTACCCCCATCGACTCAGCGGCGGGCAGCGCCAGCGGGTGGCCATTGCACGGGCCATGGTGCTGAACCCCGAGTTTGTCATTGCCGATGAGCCCACGTCCATGTTGGATGCGTCCATTTCCGCCCAGATATTCAACATCCTTTTGAAGATGCGGAACGAGCTGGGCGTCACCCAGCTTTTTATTACACACAGCCTTGCCGCAGCCCGCTATCTGTGCGATCGGATTGCCGTCATGTACCACGGCCGCCTGATGGAAGTGGGCCAGGCCGACCAGGTTATCCGGAACCCCAAGCATCCTTATACCAAAGCGCTCATTGATGCCCTTCCCAAATTCGGTCATAGCGGTGACCGAAAGCGGTACGGCACGCTTTTGACCCGGGAACGAACGGATGCTCAGGATGTGGGGTGCAATTTTTTTTCGAGATGCGCCCTGGCGCAGGAAAACCGGTGCAATCTGGAAAAGCCTGTTTTAGAAGACAATGGAAACCGGAATATGGTGGCTTGTTTTCTGCGCTAGTTATAACGTACCGTTTTATCCAGGCCGTCATGTTCATTCACAACATACATCAGATCAGCACCCTTCTTCAATCGTTGCCCGGAACCTTCGTGGGGGTGGGGATGACCGCATTTTCCCGAATTCTCCCCGCATCCTTTCTGACGTCTTACCACATTGTTGCCCTTCACAAGACGGGAGACCTGCCGCTGCTGCGGAAAAAAGCACACGTTTTCTGTCTTGAGGAGGAAACGGAAAACCCGAACCTGACACCGGGGCAGAATTCCGAGGGTCTTCTGATGCACCCCCGAACCAGGCGTTTTCTGGATGGCATTTCCCGGCCAAAATATTTTTTTTTATACCAGGATTATCCTGAGTTGAGATCCGCTGCCGAGGCCAATGGATGGATTTTGTTGGCCAATCCACCGCAACTTCGCCAAACGGTTGGAAAAAGAAAGTTTTTCAAAAAAATGGCCGCTGCGCTGGGCCTCCATCAAGCGCCTGGCGGTATTTATCCCATAGCGGTCATTCACGACAAGGGGTATGAAGCGTGGCGCCGGTCGTTGGGACCCGCTTTTGTGGTTCAGCTCCCGGAAATCGAACAGGGTGGCGGCAGGGGAACATTTTTTGTGCGGTCTAGGGAAGACTATCGGCAGCTTCAAGGCAGGCTTGCGGAAAACCGGTGGCGGGATACCCCGCTGGAATCGATTTCGGTTCATCGGTTTCTGGACGGAATACCGGCGAGCATGGTGGTTTGTGTGACCCGTCACGGCACGCTGGTGTCTGCCCTGCAACGGCAGCTGCTGGATCTTCCCTATGGCAGGGGTTTTGCTGAAGATGGCGTGTTTTGCGGCCATGCCTGGGGTGTTTCCCCTGGGTCTGAGGCCGTCCGGAAATCGGCGTTTGAACAAGCGTGCCGCATTGGCGACTTTCTGGGGACCCTTGGGTACAAAGGGATTCTGGGCATTGATTTCATTGTTCAAGAACAGCGGGGGGCGGCCTGCCCCATTGAAATCAATCCGCGTCTGACCGGCGCCCTTCCCATGCTGTCATTGCGCCATCTTGAATCAGGTATTGTGCCGCTGGAAGCCTTTCATATACTGGAATTCCTGGGGCTTTCGTACCAAATAGACCGGGATGCGCTGAACCGGCAGTACGCCGAACCCGTGCGGGGAAGTCACTTATTGCTGTTCCGATCTCCCATTGTGGAGGAGAAAGGCATCGTCCCTCTGAGAGCCGGTCTTTACGAATATGAACCGGTGAACGGGGGCTATCGTTTTTTAAAGGAGACACTGGAATACCCGGACATTCAAAGCGAAAACCAGTTCATCCTGTCGGATGGTCCCAGGCTTACCGCCGATAAAACATTGCATGGTCAGGACTCCCACAGCCGCTTGTGCCGGCTTCTTTTCTCTTATCCGATAATGGACATGAAAGGCGCCCTGTCGCCACAGGCACTTCTGGCAGCAGAATGGGTGGGTGGTAAAGACATGAAAGGCGATGCATTGTGAGACTTCCATTTGTTATTTCTCTGCCCCATTGCTCCGGTGAAATACCCGCGCGGATTCGGCCCGACGTTGTTCTGACCCAGGCGGAAATGGTCGATTCGGTTGATGTGGGCACCCGGGAAATTTTCGGATGTCTGCCGGCTGAGCGAATTCTGTGCGCGCAATGGAGCCGGCTTGTGGTGGACTTAAACAGATCCCCCGACCAGCGTGGCGCCAAAGGGCTGGTTGTACGGGTAGACTACCATGGTCGCACGGTGTACGGTCCGCACGCGGCCCCCGATGAAAAAGAGATCCAAGATCGCCTGACGGCATATTATCAGCCTTATCACCGCCAACTGCAAGCGTCCCTTCAACTGCCTAAGATTAAAGGCCTTCTGGATTGTCATTCCCTTAAGGGCATCGGCCCCCCCGAGGCCCCCGATGCAGGAAAGAAGCGGAAGGATATCATTCTGGGCAACAATGGCGGCCCGAATGGAGAGGTAAACCCGGTCCGGGGGGAAATCATTTGCCCATCGGCGCTGCTGAACTTCATGAAGCAGGTATTTGAGGATGCCGGTTTTTCCGTATCCTTGAATGTTCCCTATGCGGGCGGATTTATTGCCACCCATTATGGGCGCACTTTGGTGGCCAACGGCCAAATGGCCCTTCAAATTGAGATCAATCAGGGTCTCTATGTGGACCCTCTGACGGAAAAAATCATGCCGTCAAAAGTAACCGATGTCAGAACCGGAATTTTTGAATGTCTTCTGAAGGTCGGGAAGGCGATCTGAGGGCTTCGGGAAAATGCTTTTTGGGTTTTTCCTTTTCCTTACCCTTTTTTTTTGATATTCTTCAGGGAATGAAAATTTTTGCACATATCAGGAGGGTCATTGTGTCCAATACATCGAAATCCATAAAGAAAACAGTTGTTTTGTTTTTGATGGCCTTTGTTTCGGCCCTCTTTTTACCCATGGCGACATCGGCCCTTGAACAAAACGTTACCAATTCCCTGAGCATGGAATTTGTTCTGATACCGGCCGGAACTTTCACCATGGGCAGTCCGCCGGATGAGCCGGGCCGAAAACGGGATGAAGTGGCGCACCCGGCGAAAATCAGCCGACCTTTTTATTTGCAAACCACTGAAGTGACGGTCAAGCAATGGCGGCTCATTATGGGAAAACCCTTTTTTGGCGGCAAAAAAGGATCTGAGGATATGCCGGTGGTAAGGGTTTCCTGGCAGGACTGCACGAAGTTCATAAAAAAGCTGAACGCCCGCAATGACGGTGTTTACCGGCTTCCCACCGAAGCGGAATGGGAATACGCGTGCCGGGCCGGCAATACGACTGCCTACGGCATAGGGAACAGCATCGATTGCGACCATGCCATGTATGCCAACAATACCCTCAAAACCGAGGATTGCGTGGATGTCGTTAAATCAAAAGGATTGCCCACGGACCA
>JAFCZI010000098.1 GCA_019314425.1 Deltaproteobacteria bacterium
ATGAATCAAATCAAGATTTGTTGATTAATTTCTTGGAATACTGGGAAATCACGCCAGAAAAAACGCAGCATTTTAGCTGGGTTACTGATTTTACCATAACAAAGGGCAATGCCTATGAACTTATGCGAGGCGGCCATGCACGCTGGAAAATTGAAAATGAAACCTTCAATACTCTCAAAAACCAAGGCTACCATTTCGGACATAACTATGGGCTCGGGAAGAAAAATCTGAGCGTAGCTTGTGCTCATGATGCTGGCATTTTTAGTTGACCAAACACAGCAGCTCTGCTGTCCCCTATTTCGTGCGACATGGCATAAACTCGGTAGCAAAAGAGAGCTGTGGGATCGTATGCGATCTCTGTTTAGAGATTTTGCATTCAAGTCGATGATGATGCTTTACGAAGCCCTCTTTTACGGGATAAAATTCCAACCACCGATCATTTTATACGACGGCGGGTGATTTCAATATGCACGATCCAAATATACAAAAAGCGGGAATTTCAGAAAAATTGGCATTTTCCAATAAGGGACATCTGTGCAACAAATCATATGGGATTGGCCTTAGGTCTTCAAAAATTGATTGGCCAAACGAGGAATTTCGGCTGATTTTCAGCGAAGCTTTTTGACGACGACGCCTACTCTTTCATAAATGTTGAAAGATAAACTCAGTGATGACGTGGCCGGGAATTGCTGATGGGGGTACTTTTGCACGCCATTTCCTGCATCCTGGCGAAGAGTCCCCTTTTTACTTGAATTTTAATGGGTACTCGTATACAAATCCGCATAAACTCTTTCTGGAGGATTACCCGCTTAGATGAAGCAGCGCATCCGCATGGCCTTGAAAGTTCTTGTTAATCCGAAAAGATGGGCTGACTATCCTGAAAAATCCCATTTGACCCATCATGAAGAGCCGGACGCCGGTCTTCCTGTCACCCCTCTGTTTACCGTGGAACGCCTGAATGAATCCATTCGAAGAACCCGGGATCGGTTTCTGAATATCCAGAACGAAAAAGGATACTGGGTCTTTGATTTGGAGGCGGACACAACCATTCCGTCGGAATACATTCTGCTTCAGAGATTCCTGGGACGCGAGATCTCCGGGGATCTCAAGATGCGGGTTGCCAATTACCTACGCAACCGGCAGCTTGATAGTGGCGGGTGGCCTTTGTTTTACGAGGGTGAGGCCAATATCAGCGCTTCGGTTAAAGCTTATTTCGCCTTGAAGCAACTGGGAGATTCTCCCGATGCCCCCCACATGGTCAGGGCCAGAGCCCATGTGCTGGCGCAGGGCGGCGCCGCCCGGACCAATGTGTTTACCCGCATTATGCTGGCGCTTTTCGGTCAGGTCCCCTGGAAAACGACGCCGGCCATGCCCATCGAGATCATGCTTTTGCCCAAATGTTTTTTCTTCCACCTCAATAAAATATCCTACTGGTCAAGAACCGTTATTGTTCCGCTCCTCATCCTCTATGCGAAACGGCCCGTGTGTCGCATGGCCCCGGGAGAGGGCGTTTCAGAGCTTTTTGTATCCCCCGGAAACGAACTTCAACACCTGGATCGCTTTGTCCCGGGCAGCTTTTTTAAGAACTGCTTTTTGCTTCTGGATCGTTTCCTGAAAAAAGTTGATCCCTTGATGCCCCGGGTGCTGAGGAAAAAAGGGCTTAATCTGGCTGAAAGCTGGACCCGTGAGCGGATGAAGGGTGAGGGAGGTAACGGGGCTATTTTTCCCGCCATGGCCAATGCGGTGATGGCATTGAAGGTTCTGGGATATCCTGATGACCACCCGGATGTTGTCCGGGGAGTGCAGGCCATAGAAGATATGTTGGTCGATCAAGGCGATGAAAGCTACTGTCAACCGTGCTTAAGCCCCATATGGGACACCTGTCTGAGCCTTTCCGCCGTACTTGAGGGGGGGCTTGCCGAAAACCATGAAGCGGTTCATGGGGCCGTTCAGTGGCTTTTTAAACAGCTGATACTTGAACCCGGGGACTGGGTTTCCCGAGCGCCGAATCTTGAGCCGGCCGGGTGGGCTTTTCAGTTCGAAAACACCTTTTATCCGGATGTGGATGACACGCCCATGGTTCTGATGGCGCTCTTGAGGGCCGGTGCTTTAGAAGAGACAAAATACCGGGGCAAAATCGTCAAGGCTGTGAACTGGGTGATCGGCATGCAGAGCTCGGATGGCGGGTGGGGCGCTTTTGATATTGACAACAATTACCTCTATCTGAACGAGATTCCGTTTGCCGACCATGGGGCGCTCCTTGATCCCGGTACATCCGACTTGACGGGCCGGTGCATTGAGCTCCTGGCCATGTTGGGGTACGGACCTGATTTCCCGCCCATTTCCCGGGCGCTGGATTTCCTGCGAAGGGAACAGGAAGATTGCGGGGCCTGGTTCGGGCGCTGGGGCGTCAATTATATTTACGGTACATGGTCCGTATTAAAGGGTTTGGGGCGTTTGGGCGAAGATCCCTCCCAGCCTTATATTCGAAGGGCCGTTCAATGGTTGGAATCCTGCCAGAATTCAGACAATGGCTGGGGCGAGACTTGTTATTCCTATACGGATCCCAGTTTTGCGGGAAAGGGTAAGAGTACCCCTTCACAGACCGCGTGGGCGCTCTTGGGACTTATGGCGGCCGGTGAAGTGAAAAGCGCCGCAGTGCAACGGGGTGTTCACTACCTGATCAACCAGCAGGACCAACAGGGCAAATGGGATGAAAAACTTTACACCGGCACGGGTTTCCCCAGTGTGTTTTACTTGCGTTACCATGGATATGGTCAGTTTTTCCCCCTGTGGGCATTGGGTGAATACCGTCGACTCCGCGTCGAGAAAAAGACCCTTCAAGATGAAGTAACCCTGAAACATCCCGTCGATCTATCCCAGACGGTTTAATCAGCCAAAACATGAAAGAAACAATCGGTATGGTGGTGGCGCTTCCGGGTGAGGCCAGGGCGTTGTTGGGGCGTCGTTTTCGGCGTAAAGCCAGCGGGTTTTTGCATGGCCGCACGGTCTTGGAAGATGGCACTGAACTGGTGGTCGTCCAGTCGGGTATGGGCATGGACAACGCTTTTTCCGCCGCCGGTTGGCTTTCGGAAGAGGGCGTGGCAGTCCTGGGATGTTTCGGTGTTTCCGGCGGGCTTGATCCTGGATTGGGGGTCGGCGATCTGGTGTTTGCGGATGCGGTTTTCGTGGAACGGGATGACGGGATTTCCCTGGTTTGGGAAAAGGATGGATGCGATTCCGATGTAACCTTTAATTTCGAAGCGGCTAAAGGCCTGACGATGAGTTGGGGGCCGGTTGTCACGATGCGAAAGCCGGTTTTCAATGCTGCGGGTAAACGGGCGCTTTTTGACCGAACCGGGGCCGTAGCCGTTGACATGGAGACTGCGGCTGTGGCGCGTGTTGCAAGCCGGTCGGGGCTTCCTTTTTTCGCTGTCCGGACCATCTGTGACTCGGCGGATGTTACCCTTTCCGAATCCATCTACCCCTGTATTGATCAGCAAGGCCGTCCCCGGCTCCCCCATCTTTTCCGGCTGATCATTCGAAAGCCTCTCTTAATATCTCATCTGCTGCGCATGAAAAGAGATTTTACTGCGGCTCTCGCAACGGCCTCCCAGGTACGGTGCTGTTTGATGGGGGTGCGCATCGCTCAGGGGTAACTCATAATTTTTTTTAAACGCTATTGGCCTTGACTCTGAGGATCGATTGAATTAAAAAAGCAAGTTTAATCCGTTATCACAAACTCAGTCGTGTCAAACAATAAAACCAGAATGGATTTTGTGCAACTATGGGAAAACCGAGTGCGATTATAGAAGTTCGAGCGAACAAAGTAGAGAAATTGAAGGCCAGTGGCGTCAACCTGTATCCTGCGGGTTACCGGGTGGATATAACCGCAGGAGAAATCCTGAAGCGATTCGGCGATATGGATGAAAAGGCGTTGGAGCAGGAGACCCAAACATACGCTGTGGCCGGTCGAATTGTTTCCAGACGGGATTTTGGAAAAGCGTCTTTTATTCACATCAAAGATCGAACCGGCCGAATTCAGGCATATGTCAGGAAAAACAAGATACAACCCGATCAATTCGATACCTTCAAGCTGATGGATATCGGCGACTTCGTGGGGCTGAAGGGGCCGTTGTTCAGAACCAAAACCGGAGAATTAACCCTTGTGGCGGAAGACCTTACACTGCTTTCCAAAGCCATGAGACCCCTTCCCGAAAAATGGCATGGCTTAACCGATGTGGAGACCCGATACCGGCAGCGGTATGTGGACCTGATCATGAACGATGATGTGCGGGAAGTTTTCGTGACCCGGAGTCGGATTATCCAGACCATTCGTGAGTTTTTCATCGAAAAAGACTTTCTGGAGGTGGAAACGCCCATGATGCAGCCCATTCCGGGCGGGGCGACGGCCAGGCCTTTTGTAACCCATCACAATGCGCTGGGGATGGACCTGTACATGCGGGTGGCCCCCGAACTTTATTTGAAACGGCTGGTGGTGGGGGGCCTCGAAAGGGTGTTTGAAATCAACCGTAATTTCAGGAATGAGGGCCTTTCCATCAAGCACAATCCTGAATTTACCATGATGGAATTCTATATGGCCTATGCCACTTACGACGATTTGATGGTGTTGACGGAGGAGGTTTTCGGCCACGTCCTTGAACAGGTGCGTGGTGGGCGGATGATTGAATACCAGGGAAAGACCATCGATTTCACGCCCCCGTGGAAAAGAATCTCCCTTTTTGATGCCTTAAGAGAGACTGGCGATGTGGAAGAGAACGTTTTTAATGATAGAGAACCGGCGGCAGCGCTGGCCCGGAGCCTTGGCATCGCCGTTCAGGACCGGGATGGGCATGGCCAGATTCTAACCAAGCTTTTTGATCATCTGGTGGAACCCCATTTGCTTCACCCCACTTTTGTGACCGGTTATCCCACGGAGGTTTCACCCCTGTCCAGGCGTAATGACCAGGATCCTTCGTTGACCGACCGATTCGAGCTGTTTATCGGGGGCTGGGAGATTGCCAATGCGTTTACGGAGTTAAATGACCCCGTGGATCAGAAAGGCAGGTTCGAAAGTCAGGTGGCGCTCAGGGACGCCGGGGACAAGGAGGCATTGTTCATGGATGAGGATTACGTCACCGCCCTTGAATACGGCATGCCGCCGACAGCGGGGGAAGGCATCGGCATTGACCGGCTGGTGATGCTGCTCACCGATTCGCCCTCCATCAGGGACGTGATTCTTTTTCCACAGATGCGGCCAAAGGGGTAGTTCTCTCTTCTCATGTTTGAGTTATTTTTAGGAATTCGATATCTGAAAGCCAAACGGAAGCAGCGTTTTATTTCCGTTATTACCATTATTTCCGTGCTGGGCGTGATGGTCGGCGTCATGGCGCTGGTGGTGGTGCTTTCCGTAATGAATGGTTTCAGATCGGATCTCATGAGCAAAATATTGGGCGTGAATTCCCATGTCCTGGTGCTGAACCTCAGCGGGACTTTCAATGGTTACCAACAGGTTGCTGAAAAGGTAAAAAAAGTGGATGGGGTGGTGGCTGTAACCCCTTTCGTCTACACTCAGGTGATGCTCAATAACGCAGGAAGGGTTTCCGGCGCCGTGTTGCGGGGGGTGGATCCCAAAACTGCCGCCCGGGTGGTCAACTTTGATAAAATGATCAAGGAAGGGACCTTGTCGTCCTTGAGTGAAGCTCAAAACGGCATTCCCTCTATCATCATCGGAAGCGAATTGGCCAAGCAGATCGGCGCCGTCCCCGGAAGCCTGGTGACGGTGATTTCACCCGAAGGGAAATTGACCCCTTTGGGCAGAACGCCCAACACCAAACGGTTCAAAGTGACTGCCATTTTTGATTCCGGCATGTATGAATACGATGCTTCAATGGTCTATATTTCGCTGAAGGAGGCCCAACGGTTTCTGGCCCTGGGTGACAGCGTGACGGGGCTTGAGCTAAAAGTCAAAGAGGTTTACCAGTCTGATGTTATCGCGAGAAATATCCAGAAAACATTGGGGTATCCTTACTGGACCAAAGATTGGAAGCTCATGAATAGAAGTCTTTTTTCAGCGCTCAAGCTTGAAAAACTCACCATGTTTGTGATCCTGACCATGATTGTTTTAGTGGGCGCCCTGAATATTATCAGCACATTGGTGATGGTGGTGATGGAAAAGACGCGGGATGTGGCCATTCTGAGGGCCATGGGCGCTTCCGCCCGCAGTATTATGAGCATTTTCATGTTCCAGGGTATTCTGGTCGGCGTCATTGGAACCATTGCCGGCCTTTTGTCCGGGCTCGGCTTATGCCATTTATTGAGCCGGTACAAGTTTATCAACCTTCCCTCTGATGTTTACTATATTTCCAAACTGCCGGTTCAAGTTTCGGTTTCGGATGTTTCCATTGTGGCCGCTTCGGCGGTGGTTATTTCATTCCTGGCGACCCTTTATCCGGCGTGGTATGCGTCAAAGTTGAACCCTGTGGAGTCCTTCCGGTATGAATGATCGCTTAGATGAGAGCATCTCTCAGACCGATTCAGCCGTCGCAGCCCCTTTGGCGGGGTCGGCAGGGGCTTCCGCCTCGCCCATGTTGACCTTTGATGGGGTGAGCAAGTCTTTTACGCACTTAGGTGATACCATTGAGGTCTTGAAAGGGATTGATCTGGAACTTTATCCTGCGGACAGTCTGGCCGTCGTCGGTGCGTCAGGCGTTGGAAAATCGACCCTGCTCAATATTATGGGGAGTCTGGATCCGCCTACGGCTGGAACCGTCAAGTTTGACGGGTTTGACATTTATGAAATGGACCCGCGGAGTCTGTCCCGTTTGCGAAACCGGGAGATTGGCTTTGTGTTTCAGTTTCATCATCTGTTGCCTGAATTAAATGCGTTGGAAAATACCATGATGCCGGCCTTGATCGCCAGGTATTCCAGGAAGCAGGCGGTGCGTATGGCTGAAGATGTGCTTTGTAATGTGGGTCTGGAAAGACGCATGACCCATCGGGCCGGGGAGCTTTCCGGTGGAGAGCAACAGCGTGTGGCCATTGCGCGGGCGCTGATTATGAAGCCTAGGTTGATCCTGGGGGATGAGCCCACGGGAAATCTGGATTGGGCGACCGGTGAGGAGATTGCCGAACTGCTTTTTCGTTTGAACAGAGAAGCGGGAGTTGCCATGGTTATTGCCACCCACAACCGGAAATTGGCGGAAAAGATGTCAAAAAAAATGGAGTTGATTGATGGTCGAATTCGCTAGACGTATCAAGCGTGTATTGTTCTTTACCGGTGAATATGGAAGAAAAACCTTCATCGTCTCATCCCAGGCTTTTTTATTGGTTCTCATGGTTTTCTGTTTCGGGGTTGTGGAGACGCCCGCCCGGGAAAAGAAAGGAACCATCAGTGTTCTGCCGTTTCAAATCAATGCTTCCAAATCCTTTGCCCATCTTCAAGTTGGGTTGCAGAAGATGCTCACCTTTAGAATGAAACAAAACGGTTTCAAAACAATTTCTCCCGAGACCATCAATAAAAACCCGATTGTCTACTCGAAAATTCTCCGGGATAAGGCGCTGGTTCTCCTGGGAAATCGGTTCACGGCCGATTGGGTGGTGAAGGGCAGTATGACCCAGGTCGGCGATAAGGGGAGTATCGACCTGAGAGTCGTTGATGTTTCGGGTAAAAAGATGCCTTTTTTTATCTTTCAGGTCATTGAGGATATGGACGAGATTCCGGAGTCGGTGAAGCGGCTGGCTTTGAGTGTCGAAGATCGGATTACCGGTGTCCCCCAGGTGGATTCCATCCATGTGGCAGGCAATCGACGAATCGAAAAGGCGGCTATCTTGGCCGTTGTGGGCACGCAGCCCGGGGACAGGCTGGACCTTGATAAATTGGACAAGGACCTTCGCGATATTTACAAGATGGGCTTTTTCAAGGATGTAACCATGGGCATGTCCGACGGTCCGGCGGGAAAGGTGATTACCTTCAACGTGGTTGAAAAGCCATCTGTGGGCAAGATCGTGTTTGTGGGCAATGATGAGTTCGATGATGAAGATCTTCAGAAAGAGGTTGGGATCAATTTATATTCCATTCTGGATTTTAATGCCATCAAGCAGAGTGTCAATCGTCTCTATGATTTTTACAAGGAAAAGGGGTATTACAATGTCGAAATCAAGGAGACCAACGAAACCCTCCCCCACAACGAGGTTCTGCTGAAATACAACATTACTGAAAATGACAAGGTGTATATCCTGAAGATCGAGTTCAAAGGGAACAAGGCCTATGACAGCGATGAACTCAGGGACATGATGGAGACCAGTGAAAAGTGGTTCCTTTCCTGGATTACCCAGGCGGGG
>JAFCZI010000099.1 GCA_019314425.1 Deltaproteobacteria bacterium
ATCCTTTTCCTGAAATGTTATTCTCGCAAAAAACCTCAGGGACTTGGCCAGTAGTTCAGCTAACATCTCATTATTTATGACTTCTTTGCGTAATCCAATAGAGCCGCACCCATAGGCAATGATGCCGTACTGATGGATGCCATGGCGGACCCCACGAAGGCCGCCAGGACGTTGTCCCCGGTTTCCCGGTGAATGAGCCATGCCGTGGCCAGACTCAGCACGGTACTCAAAATATCGGCCGGCAGATATCTTCTGATCCATTCCTTTATTTTGTTTTTCATAGACTATTTTTTAACACATAATGTTCTGAAAAACCGCTTCTCGTCCCTTGACGTTCTCTCCACGCCATGGATCTCGCTTTCATATCCGGGAAAGGCGTTTTCAAAATCCTGTCTCAATTTCAGATAATCAAATATGGGGTCTGCTTTTTCGTTCATGACTTCCCCCCCCATCATAACGGGGATGCCGGGAGGATAAGGCACCATCATGACGGCCGGGGTTCGACCCGCCATGTGGTCCAGTTCCACAAACTCCACGTTTTTCCGGACCACCTGGTGATACGCCTCGGAAGGCTTCATGGCCTGGTCGGGAATGACCTGGAAAGCGTTCTGCATCATTTCCAGTATCCGGTGTTCCTTCCAGTAACGGTGGATGTCATTGCAGTGTTTCTTGAGCCCCACACCTTCGTAGTATTCCGGATAAGCTTTCACCAGGTCGGGGAAAACCATGGATAAGGGCGTATCCGCGTCATAGCGGTCCTTGAACCGCAACAACGCCGAGAGCAGCGTTCCCTATTTGGCTTCGGTGGTCCCGAGAGAATTCAGCAGGAGAAAAGAATAATAATCGGTCTTTTCACACACGACGCCTTTTCCCATCAGATATTCGGTCACAATGGAAGCCGGTATGCCCTCGTCGCCCATTTTTCCGTGATCATCAATCCCCGGGGTGGTGAAGGTCAGCTTGATGGGGTCGAGCATGGCATAATTTTCTTCCATATCCTCGAAACCATGCCAGTTGTTGTCGCTGCTCATGACCCAGGGTGCCTGATGGGCCGCCAGAAAATCCGCGTCTACGGTCTCGAAGGGCGTCATTTTCCCTTTTACCTTCACCTTTCGCGGTTGCCACATGCCGAAAAACCAGTCGCGCTTGTCTTTCTTTTTGACTGGATTGATTCCGGCGAAAACTCGGACAGGCGGACCGGTCCGATGATGCCCCGTTTGTTCCTTCGGGGGATCATGTATACCGGGTAGGCATCGGTGATGACCATGGCGTAGTTGAGCGATTTGTGGCAGTTTCGGTCCACGAAGGCGATATCGTCCCGAACGAGTTGGCTTCGCCAGATAATCTGGTTCACGTTGCTGGTGCCGTTTAAGACATAATAGGTCTGATCGGCCCCGAATACCCGGGCTGAATTCTTTTCCGCATCGCCCACCACGCCGCTGTGCTCCAGAAGGGAACCCAGTTCGGGAACGGAAACGGACAGATCGGCACGAAACACATTTTCCCCGAAGAACTTAAACAGCACGGCCCCTGCCGGGCTTCGCAAAAATCCCTCGCCCCCCATGTGGCCGGGGGTGTTCCAGGCGAACTTATATTCATTGGCATATTTCACCATTTCCCCAAAAAAGGGTAGATGGGGCTTTTTACGGCGCCATCAAAACGCCCAACCGATGCTGAAAATCCAGGACTGATCATACTTATCCTTGCCGTCCGCCGGCTGGTTGTCGAAATCGTAGTTGAATTGAAAGGAGGTGAAAAGGTGTGACACCAGGGGAAACCGAATCCCCGTTCGTGTTCGGGCTTTCCAATTCCCGGCGTTTTGAAAGTCGTAGAGGAGATCATCGTGGTGAAAAACCTGAAACAGCTTTTGAAAAAACCACATGTCAAAATCCAATACCCAGTATCCGGAAGGATACTTCCGATTGTCAACATTGCCGAAATCGACCATCTTCTTGGTAAATTTTTCGTAGGTGTAACCCGGCCCCAACTTAACGGAAAGATTTTTCCGGTTTGTATGCCAGATCTGATACCCGGGGCCCACAGCCGCATTGGCCCGCAGATCCAGGGATTTGAACTGGTCCATCTGTGCGACAGCACTGCCCCAGAGGAACCATTTCTTGGTCAGAAACCGCTCATAGGTGGCCGACCCCAGCCAGTTGTCCTTGCTCAACTTGCTCTGGCTATACTCTTTGTTGAATTCCGCATAGAATTTCAAGCTATGGGGCATCTTAAAAACTTTCAGGTTACCGATCAGACTGTATTTTTCAGTATTGGTATTCCCGGTCTCCTTGCTGGCCCCGGCGTTAACATCACCGGTGAAATCCCAGGTGGCGGGAGGTTTTGGCCGATCCATTATCTTAACCTGGGCCATTTTTAAAGGCGGTGGCGACGCGCCTTTTTCGGGCTTCAACACCAGGTCTCCCGCCTGAGAGGTGGTCAATTTACCGATCTCGGTTTTATCGTCCCCCAGGGATACCTCCATGGGCTCGTCGGTGGTGAGTTTTGCCACCTGATCCCAGCTGATGTTGATTTGTCCCGCATAGAGGGTCTTAAACACCAGTTTCCCCTGGCTCAGGGAAACCACCGTGCCTTGAATGCGATCGCCGTTTTTCATGACCACCTCATCCGCCCGGCATGGATTTGCCGTCTGTAAAAGCAAAAATGCCGCCAGAAACCCCATCAGCAGTACTATGCCGATTTTTGACTCCCAGCAGCCGCATGATGCTGAAACCTTAGCTTTGTGATTAAATGCTTTCATGAAATCAATCTACCCCCCACTCAAAAAAACGAACCAAACCCTGAGCTGGTATCTGCACGAACCAGAAAGAGAAACCCATTCCGTAACGTGTGGGCGATTATAGAGAAGCGGGGGATAGGTGTCAATAATGCTCGTGGACGAAAAAATCTCTGTGTGCTAAACTTGATGCCTCGTAAAAGATTTAAGGGGTGAAAAGATGAAACACGATCTCAGATTTTCCTGTATGGTGCTTGCGGCTGCTTTGATGCTCCTGATGGCTGCCGGAAGCCCTGCGTCCGCAGCCCCGTCGTCAAACAATGGGCAGCTCGTCTTGAAGCAAGTGACGTTGTTTAACAACGGTGTGGGATATTTCCAGCTGGAGGGCAACGTCATGGCGGGGGAAGAAATCCACCTTCGTGTGAAAACCAGCCAGATGAACGACCTCCTCAAGAGCCTTACCGTCCTGAATTTAAGCGGCGGACAGGTGCGCAGTATCGTTTATGACAATGACAAAACCATTCCCCAGAAGCTGGGTGAATTCAATTTTCAATTGCGGAAAAACCATGGACTGCCCCAAATCCTGAGACAGCTCCAGGGAAGCGAAATTCAAGTTTTGACCGGCGGCGCTCCCATCCGGGGAACCATCATGGGGGTGGAAAAACGCAATACTCAGGAAGAAGAAGTGGTCGTGCCATGGTTTTTGCTGACCATCATGGACACAAACGGTCAAATGCGCAGTTTCGACACCGGTGAAATCACCGGAATAAAACTGGTTGACGCAAAGCTCAATAAAGATCTGGGCCGATATCTGTCCATCCTGTTTCAAACACATCAAAAGAATGGGAAAACCGTAACCATAACCCCCACCGGAAAAGGCCCCCAGAAACTCCTGGTGAGCTATATCACGGAGGCACCGGTGTGGAAAGCCACCTACCGCATTGTTCTCCCGGATTCGGACAAAGGGAAAAACCCTTTTCTGCAAGGGTGGGCCATCGTCGATAATGTCAGCGGGGAAGACTGGCAGAACGTAGAACTGTCCCTGGTCAGCGGCCAACCCGTTTCATTTATCCAGGAACTTTATGCCCCGCGATTCAAAAAGCGCCCCAAACTCAGGATGGATGACGAAGATGCCGTAGCCCCCGCCATTCCGGAAGCGGTCATGAGCAAAAACCGAATGATGATGGCCGCACCGGCAAGCCTTGAGACCAAAGCCGGAATCCTCGGAAAAGACACGATGGCCGGATATTCGGACGCACCCGACATGGAACAAAGCATACGGGCATTAAAGGCCCAAACCGTCACCCGCGAAGTGGGCGACATGTTTGAATACCGCATCGACCATCCCGTCACCATAGATCAGAATCGTTCCGCCCTGGTTCCCATTGTGGCCAAAGATATTGAAGGCCGGGCAATAGATCTTTACAACGAAAAAACCCGGAAACAGAATCCCCTGGCGGGAATCCGGCTTAAAAATACGACGGGGCTTACCCTTGAAGGCGGCCCCCTGACCGTGCTGAAGGGGGGAACTTATGCCGGAGAAGCGCTGGTCAAAAGTCTAAAACCCAATGAACAACGCTACATCACCTATGCCATTGACCTGGGGCTTCATGTGAACACCCAACACGGGAGCGCCACGGAACCGGTGGATCGGGTGGTCATCAACCGTGGGCTCATGCGCCTTCACCGGGGGGTCATTGAAACCCGAGAATACACCCTCAACAACCAGAACGCCAATGCCAGAACCGTGGTCATCGAACACCCGTACCACAGCAACTGGAAGCTGTTGCAGCCCCCCAAACCCCTGGAGACCACCGATCACTATCTGCGTTTTGAGGTGGTGGTCCCCGGCAACACTGAAACCGCATTTCGGGTCAAGGAAATTCGGGACGTGTGGGAAAGTATTTCCGTCAGCAGTCTGACCCCGGACAACATCCTCATCTTTTCCCGTCAAAAATATCTGGACGATAACACCCTCAAACAGATGGAAAAAATCGTTGCCGCCAAAGCCGAATTGGCTGGCATTGAAACCGGTCTGAAAGCCATTAATCAGGAACGAAGACAGATATTCGGGGACCAGAAAAGGCTGCGTGAAAACCTCAAGGGCCTAGGGCAAACTGCTGAAGAAAAGGGGCTGCGAAGCCGTTATATTCAGTTGCTGGACAGTCAGGAAACCCGGCTGGGAAAAATTGAGCACCAAAAAGAATCCCTGCAAGCCCGGCAAAAGACCCAGCGAAAAGCGCTTGAGATACTCATCGGCAACCTGAGCCAGGATTTAAAACTCTGAGATCAAACCTTTCGATAGTATTCCGTATTCCGGGGACCCTGAATAACGACAATAAGGAAAGCCTGACCCCATCCTTCACCGATGATCGGAGAGTTGAATATGAAAGTAGATGGAAAAGAGATGCGGCCCATCTGGTTTGAGAGGGCGTCTGAGACCGTTCAGGTCATTGACCAGCGGTTTCTCCCCCATGAGCTCATCATTAAAGACTTAAACACGGTAGATGACGTGATTCACGCCATCAAAGAGATGGTTGTCAGAGGGGCTCCCCTGATCGGCGCCACCGGCGCATTGGGGGTCTATGTCAGCCTGGTCCAGGAAAACAATGGCGGAGCGAACAATCAAGATCTAGAGACCGAATGTGACCGCATCAAAGACGCCAGACCCACTGCCATGAACCTTTTCTGGGGGGTGGACCGGGTTCGGGATGCGGCGCTGACGGAGACCGACTACGATGCCCGCGTAAAGGCCGCCCTGGCAGAAGCCCTGGACGTGGTTGAGGAAGAAGCGGTCAATGGCCAACAGATCGGCCGGCACGGTCTCTCCATCATCGAGGACATCAGCCGAAAGAAAGGCGGTAAGCCGGTCAACATTCTGACCCACTGCAATGCGGGCTGGCTGGCCTGTGTTGAATACGGCACGGCCACCGCCCCCATCTATACCGCCTTTGATCATCACATAGACGTTCATGTCTGGGTGGATGAAACAAGGCCTTTGAACCAGGGCGCCCGCCTCACGGCCTGGGAACTGGGCAAGCACGGGATCCATCACACGGTAATCACGGACAATGCGGGCGGCCATCTCATGCAACACGGCATGGTGGACGTGGTGATGGTGGGAACGGACCGGACCACACGGGCCGGAGACGTGGCCAATAAGATCGGCACCTATTTAAAAGCGCTTGCCGCCAGGGACAACAACATTCCCTTTTATGTGGCCCTGCCCTCCTCCACCTTCGACTGGGATATCACGGATGGGATCAACGACATCCCCATTGAGGAACGGGATCCTGATGAAGTCCGGTATGTTCAGGGGCTTTGCCACGGTAAGGTGCAAACCGTGCTGCTGCCACCTGAAAACAGCCCCGCAGCCAATCCGGCTTTTGACGTGACCCCCGCCCGCCTGGTGACGGGATTTATAACGGAAAGGGGCGTCTGCAACGCCACCGAAGCGGATATCATGGCCCTGTTCCCGGAAAAAAGAATGGGCTAGACGCGGGTGGCTCAGATTGTGAAAGATCTCATCAAAAAAATTGAACAGACCCTCTCCCGATACAACATGCTCGATTATGGGAACCGGGTTCTGGTAGCGGTATCCGGGGGACCGGACTCCGTGGTTTTGCTGGATGTTCTGGACCGGTTGAAGGAATCCTTTTCACTGGACCTGGTGGTGGCCCATTTCGACCATTCGCTGAGACCCGACGATGATGAACATGAAACCCGATTTGTGGCCACCCTGGCGGCTTCAAAGAATATTCCTTTTGTGACCCAAAAGGCCCTATCACCCCTGGGCGAAAGCGGCATGTCCCTTGAGGAAGCGGCCAGAGACCGGCGGTATGAATTCCTGGATCATGCCAAAAAAGCCCACGGGGGCCATAAAATTGCACTGGGGCATACCCTCGACGATCAGGCTGAAACCGTCATCATGCGTCTTTTGCGCGGCAGCGGACCCGCCGGTCTTTCCGGGATTCCGCCGGTTCGAAATCGTGATATTGTCCGACCCCTCATTGAGATCACCCGTCAGGAAATTGAGGGATATATTGCCCACCGAGACCTTCAGTACATCACCGATCCGTCCAACTTTGAAAAACACCATTTGAGAAACAGAATCCGATTGGACCTGCTGCCGCAGCTGAAAACCTATCAACCCAGAATCGTTGAAATCCTGGGTCAGACTGCGGGAATTATGCGGGATGAAACCCGGTGGATGGAAACAGAAGCGGAAGAATGGATCAAAGGGCATGTGGAGGTCTTGGAAACAGGGCAGCATTCGGTTCCCCTGAAAGCGTTTGGGAAACTTGCAGCCGCGCTTCAGAACCAGATCATTCGCCAGATCATCAAGCATGTTCAGGGGGGGCTTCGCCGCATCAGCCTGCGGCACATTGAGGCCATAAAAGGACTGATACAAGGGCGGCCACAGGCAAGCTTAGACCTTCCCCACAGCGTTTGGGTCAAGAAAACCTACGATACCCTGGCATTCGGCAAAAACGAGGGAAAACAGGACACCCAAGAAATCGAGGGGTTTCAATATGTTCTGGAGGGTCCGGGTGTTTTCGACCTTGATGCGATCTCCTGCACGGTTACCATTGAGGAAATCAACGGAAAAGCCCCCCGCCCGGGCGGCAACGCATCTCCGTGGGTGGCTCACCTGGACGCCGACCGCGTCGAATACCCGCTGATGATCAGAAGTTTTGTTCCCGGCGACCGGTTTGTTCCTTTGGGCATGACGGGACACAAAAAAGTCAAGGATTTCTTCGTAGACCAGAAAATTCCATCCCGTGTCAGAAGACGCCTTCCGCTGCTATGCCAGGGAAAAGACCCCATCTGGATATGCGGTCTGAGACTTGATGACCGTTTCAAGGTGGGTCCAAAAACGAAACATGTCGTTCAGGTTTCCCTTGCTTTTTCCGCCGAAACCCTGCCCGGCGCTTTCCTCAACTATCCTTCAGACCCTTAAAATAGGCAATCGTGGTTTGAAGCCCTTCATCCAATGCGGTACCCGGTTCCCACTTCAGTTTTTCTTTTGCCAGAGAAATATCCGGTTGACGCTGGAGGGGATCATCCTGGGGAAGGGGGCGAAAGACAATGCGGGATTTGCTGCCGGTGGCTTCAATGATTTTTTCAGCCAGCGCCAGGATGGTGAATTCCGTGGGATTCCCCAGGTTCCCAGGTTCACGGGCCCCACAAATTCATCGCTCCCATTCATCATGCGGACCATGCCGTCGAGCAGATCATCCACATAACAGAATGAGCGGGTCTGTGATCCATCCCCGTAGACCGTAATATCCTCATTGTTTAATGCCTGGACAATAAAATTGCTCACCACCCGGCCATCGTTGGGGTGCATTCTGGGGCCGTAGGTGTTGAAGATGCGAACCACCCGGATATTCACGTTGTTCTGGCGG
>JAFCZI010000377.1 GCA_019314425.1 Deltaproteobacteria bacterium
CCCTTTCCCGTAATCGATGACAACCCCATAGGACGTGATTTCCACCAGTCGAAAACCGCTCTCCCCAATGGTATCCCCTTCTCTGTAGCCCTGCATATTGATGAAAACCCGACGCTCCGGAGGGTTGGGGGAATACATGTGGACATTGATTTCCAATGGACCCAAAACGGATTGTATCTCCTCGGGGAGATCATCAAACAAGGGCAAGACCACCTTCGGCTGCGCTTCAGGGGCAACTTTCACGGCAGCCGTGGGACGCTTTTCCGTACGCTTTAAAGCCACCGGTTTTTCGATGGGTTCCGGAACCGGCGGGGGGGGCGCAACATCTTTCTTGGGTGGAGGGGCATCGGGTAATTCGGGCGCTTTTTCGCGGATTACGTTGACGGAAGCGAGCGTCTGTTCGACCCTCTCCTGAGATACGGGTAAGGGTTTAACAGGCGGGGGTGTATGTTTGACGGATTTCCCGGCCACCGATAAGGGTTTGGACGGATTTTTGGGCAGCGACCGCTTGGCCCGCGTGGGTGCCGTCCCGGCCGTCGTAACATCAGCGACTTTGGCGGAATCGGCCAGGGCAAGCTTCGGCGCTTTGTCTTTGGGATTGATTTCGGGGGGCGCTTTCGGCCAGAATATGATGGTCACAGCCACGAAAGTGATCAGAAAAGCACCCCCCGCCCAGAACCACGGATGGGTCTTGCGGCGGCTCGGACCTCCTTCCTGATAAATGGCACTCAAATCGGGCGCCTTTTCCAGCTTTCGCTCCCGTTCAGCGCGTTTCAGGGCATCTAGAATCAATGACATGTGGATACCTTTCCAGCCGTCGTAGCATTACTTTGGCGGAGGCGCCCGATTAGGGGCTCTCGCGATTCAGCGCCGGGAAGGCGGTTCACGTTCCGCTTTCGTCAGCTGAATCAGGGTCTGCTCGCCCACAATGCCGTCCGCTTCTACAGCATAGGACCTTTGAAACTTCATGACCCGCATCTCCAGGATATCGTCAAAAACAGCCTCTTCCATACCGTCCGACACATTGCTCACACCCTCTATGCGGTTCAGCTGGGCTTTCAGCCAGCGCACATCGGGACCCGAATCCCCTTTCTTGAGGATGGCATTTTTAATGGGCGGCGGTTTCCAGATCAATGTGAAGCCCCCGAACCAGAAAGGGTCCAAATCGTTTCTGGACAGGGACAGTCGGCTGTCTCCGAAATCCAGGAGTACCTTTTGGTCTTTGATCTGCATGGCAGCGACATAATGCCTGCGCCCCCGGTCATCGATCAGTTCCAGAACCGCCGGGCGATTCAGATGCTTGAGGGTGGTCCAGTTTCCCTTGCCGCTGTAGCAGCGATAACCGACGCTGGGCGCCCATTCACAAACGCTCCGGCCCAACATGGCCGGTCCATCTGAGTTTGGAATGGCCAACCCCCAGTGTTTCAACAGGGATTGCAAGGCGTTTTGCATCCGGGCATGGGTCTTTCCCCCATAAAACACGTCATCAAGGGTTTCGGGGGCTCTTTCAGGTTTCTCATTTGTGGCGATTTTGCTCGAATCCTCCTGCCATTGCGCCCGCCATGGAGAATTCTGGAAGAAAAACCATCCCGCCCCCAGGAGAACCAGAAACAGCAGCGCCAACAGCCACCCCGTAACACCCGGGCTCCGGACAAGGGCCTTTTTCCCCATGACTTCGGCGGCGGCACTGCGGGCCAGGCGTCGGTTAACAACCGAATGTTTCCGGCCATAAGCACCGAGTAGCGCCCGATCACAGATGGTATTGATCAGCCGGGGAATTCCACTGGACAAACGGTGTATGAGATGGAGCGTGCTTCGCGTAAAAAGTGGACGTTTACACCCCGCCACCTCAAGGCGATGTTCGATGTAGGCGGCGGTTTCTTCATGAGACAGGGGCGTAAGATGGTAGCGGGCCGTAATCCGCTGCCCCAACTGACGCAATTCCGGCTGAGCCATCATGCCCTGGAGTTCCGGCTGACCAATGAGAAGAATCTGCAGCAGCTTCCGGGTGGTGGTTTCCAGGTTGGTCAGCAATCGAACCTGTTCCAACACCTCGATGCTGAGGTTCTGAGCTTCATCAATAATCACCACCGTCCTTCGCCCTTGGGCATGAATATCCAGCAGGTGACGATTCAAGTGGTCAATGAGCACCTTGAGGCTTTTTGTGGGTGTCGGATAGGAGACTTTCAATTCGTCGCAAAGAGACGCCACCAGTTCCAGGGACGTCTGTTTGGGATTCAAGACCAACGCAACTTCAACCCCTTCGGGAACCTGTTCCAGCAGGCTGCGGCACAGGGTGGTCTTTCCCGTTCCCACTTCGCCGGTCAGCAGCACAAACCCCCCTTTTTCGCCCATTCCAAACAACAGATGGGCCAGGGCCTCTCGATGGCGCTGGCTCATGAAGAGGAACCGGGGATCAGGGGTCAGATCGAAGGGATTTTCAGTCAGCCCGAAATATGAAAGA
>JAFCZI010000378.1 GCA_019314425.1 Deltaproteobacteria bacterium
ATCATTTTCGTCCCGATATCAGGATGAACGGCAGTTGCGCCGGAGGCACGGGGGCCTTTATTGATCAGATGGCCGTACTTCTGAACGTGCCGGTTGCTGAATTTAACGCCCTGGCGGAGAAGGCTGATTCCCTCTATCCCATTGCTTCCCGGTGCGGGGTCTTTGCCAAAACCGATATTCAGGCTCTGCTGAGTCAGGACGTATCAAAGGAAGATATTGCCGCTTCCGTATTTCATTCCGTGGCCCTTCAGATCATCGGCAGTTTGTCGCGAGGCCATGAAATCGAAAGCAAGATACTCATAGGCGGCGGGCCGTTGACCTTTTATCCCGAGCTGCGCCGGGCCCTCATAAAAGTTCTCGCTTTGACAAACCCGGATGACCTGATTGTCCCGGACCACCCCGAACTTATCCCCGCCATGGGCGCCGCCCTGATCCGGGACAGGCAACCACACCGGGCCGGGATCAAAGATATTCTCACCATGGCCAAAACAAAAGGATCTCTCAAGGTGAACAGCGGGACCCAGAGACTTCCCGCCCTGTTTAAAGACAAGTCAGAGTTCGACTCGTGGCGGGAAAGGCACTCAAAGGATCGGGTCTCCCGGATCAGTATCGGCGAAGCAAAAGACCGGGATCTTTTTTTGGGGATAGACTCCGGTTCCACCACCACTAAACTGGTACTGGTCGATGACGGAAAAAAGTTTGTCCTGGGTCATTACGGGTCTAATAACGGTGATCCGATCGGTGCGGTCAAGGAGGGGTTATCCGCGTTCAGGCAAGCATTCAAAGAGGCGGGTTTTGGGCCCCGCGTGATCCGGTCGGCCGCAACCGGTTACGGGGAAGATCTCATCAGGGCGGCATTCGGCCTGAATGACGGCGTGGTTGAAACCGTGGCCCACTACCGGGCGGCCAGGTGTTTTGACGGCGAGGCATCCTTTATCCTGGATATCGGGGGCCAGGACATGAAAGCGGTTTATATCCGCGACCATGGCGTATCGGATATTCAGGTCAATGAAGCCTGTTCATCCGGATGCGGATCATTTATCGAAACCTTTGCCCGCTCCCTTGATTACGGTATTGAGGATTTTGCTGAAATCGCGTGCAGCAGCAACGCTCCCTTTGATCTGGGAACAAGATGCACCGTGTTTATGAATTCCAAAGTCAAGCAGGCCCTTCGAGAGGGAGCGAACATCCCGGATATATCAGCGGGACTGGCCTACTCGGTCATCAAAAATTCTCTTTACAAAGTTCTCAAGCTAAGGGATACGGAGGTTTTGGGAAACAGGATCATTGCACAGGGGGGGACCTTTCGCAACCCGGCGGTATTGCGAGCCCTTGAACTTCTGCTGGAAAAGGAGGTTGTCCGTCCCGATATCCCGGAATTGATGGGGGCATACGGCGCGGCCTTGACGGCTCTCGACAACCATCTTATCCGACCGGTTGAATCAACCGGCGTTAATATCGTTGAAGATCCGGATTTAAAAGTCGATTTTGCCAAAAAGGAGTTGCACTGCAATGGCTGCGAAAACAAGTGCCCGATGATGCAACTGACTTTCTCCAATGGAAACCGGTTTTTTACGGGAAACCGGTGCGAGCGTCATTTCAGCAATAGTTCAGAGATAAAACAAAAGGGGGTCAATCTGATTGCTGAACAGATGGATCTCCTGTTTGACCGTGAAACAAAACCTGCGGGCGCCCCGATGCTCACCTTCGGTATCCCCCGTTGCCTGAACATGTATGAAAATTTTCCCTTCTGGTCCGCCTTTTTGGTCGAATGCGGTTTTGGGGTGGTTCTTTCCTCACGATCCGATGCCAAACTCTTTGAAAGAGGCTCTGCGACCGTTATGTCGGAAAACATCTGCTTTCCCGCCAAGCTTGCCCACGGACATATTTTTGATCTCCTGGATCGGGGCGTGGACAGGATTTTCTACCCAACGGTGGTTTATGAAAAAAAAGAATTTGCCGATGTGCTGGACAGTTTTAACTGCCCGGTTGTCACGGGATATCCGGATTTGCTCAAGAGCGCAATTGATCCTGAGAAAAAATATGGGATACCGATTGACAATCCGGCCATCAGTTTTCGTGATGAGACCTTGTTGAAAAGGCAGCTTCACCTCTTTTTCAGGAAATTCGGGGTACATTACAAGAAAATCTCAAGGGCTGTGGAAAAGGGACGGGTCGCTCAGGAAGAATTCAGAAAAAAACTGACGGACAGGGCATCCGCCCTCATCTCCAGGGCGGAAAACGAAAACCGGATGATCGTTGTACTGGCGGGCAGGCCCTATCATATCGACCCATTCATAAACCATGGCGTCCCCGAACTTTTAAGCGGTTTCGGCGTTGACGTTATCAGCGAAAATGCCGTTCCGACAGACGAATACGGCGATCTATCCGATGTAAACGTCCTGACACAGTGGACTTACACCAACAGGCTCTATGCCGCGGCCAAGTGGGTTTGCCATAATAGCTCACCTCCTTCGGCTGTGGTCCGGATGCGGTCTCGGCCGACGAGGTTCGGGAAATCATCAGGGATTCGGGGAAGGTATACACGTTAATCAAGATGGACGAGATCAGCAACCTGGGCGCTGTGAGGATCAGGCTGCGTTCCATGCTGGAAGCGGTGAAGGAAAACAGGGGAAAATCTCAATGGGAAATGGAAAACGGAAAGAAACCTGTTCGTGTATTCATGCCGGAGGACCGAAAGAGAACCCTCATCGCTCCCTATTTTTCCCCTTTCTATTCCCCTCTGGTGCCGGCGGCATTCAGGCCCCTGGGTTACCGGGTGGACGTGCTGCCGCCTCAAGACGGGGCCTCGGTGGAATTCGGTCTTAAAAATATCAATAACGATATGTGTTATCCTGCTGTTCTTGTTGCGGGAGATATTATCAAGGCATTTCAATCCGGACGATACGATCCGGAAGAAACATCCGTAATCTTGACGCAGACCGGCGGGCAATGCAGGGCCTCTGCTTATGTTTCTCTCATCCGAAAAGGGCTGGTTTCCGCCGGTCTGGATAATGTGCCGGTCATAGCGCTGTCCAGTGATGAGATAAACCCTCAGCCGGGATTTAGCATCGACAAAAAAGAGCTGGTCAAACGATTGGGTCTGGGCGTCATTTTTACGGATCCGCTGGCGCAACTGTATCTGGCTACCGTGGCAAGGGAGAAAATTCCGGGGACGTCAAAGGCATTGCATACGAAATATCTCTCGGAAATGGAAGTGGGCATTGAAAAAGCCGAGTATCATTATCTTATGACGCTCCTGGAAAATGCGGTGCGGGACTTCAACGGC
>JAFCZI010000379.1 GCA_019314425.1 Deltaproteobacteria bacterium
CTCTGATTTAGATTACGATGGCAAAACATTACTCTCGGTATCTTTAAGATTCCGCGATTCTAACCCGCTGGAGGCTGGAGTTGCTCTGTTTCCAGTGTTACCAAAAGAGTCTGATGAAATATCAAAAAGCATTAATAAAGGAGAGATAAAGTGAGTGAAGTAAAAGAGTATCCATTAGAGTATTCGCTGCGAGGCGACAATACTATATATGTAGCGTGCGAGAGTGTAGGTCGGCGTTGTAACTATGCCATCTGCACAAACATCTTAAAGGCAATGGACGAGGGGCGTAGAAAGCCCGAAGACCCATGTAGCAGAGAAATTAAGTCTAATCAGTGCGAGGCGAAGGTCATGCGTGCAGAAGAGGTGGAGGCCGGCTACGCGGTTCACTATACCCCCAGAGTTGATAACCCAAAACCTGTGGATATTGACAAACCCAGAAAAGACCCTTTGTTGGTGGATAGAAATAGCGAGGGTTTCAAAAGAGGATATATGGCTGTGGTTGCATCAACAAGCAAAAAGCCAAAAACGAAAATATCAAATAAAGGCTCTGGGTTTACACCGATCAAGATGCCAGTCAAAAAGGCAAGCGTTAAGCCAGATGACATTCAGGATTTTAGCTCCGCAATATCTCAAGAAATGAAGGAAGAGATTGTTGCGCCTAAGCAAGAAAAAGTAATTCAACCTGTGAAGAAAGAGTCAGCTTTGGAAAGAGCCAGACGAATCAGAGCGGGTGGGTAAATAAATTTTAAACCAAGTGAGAAGTAAGTAATGATAACAATGATGGCAACCAATCAACCTATGATGACTTTACCTGTTGATGATGTTATCAATCTGTGCAGAGTCGTTATAACGCACAATCACAAACAGGGGAGCTAACTTTAGTTCTGACTACACTTGATAATATAGTCGGAAATCTTTTGCATAGGCTCTCTAAGCCGATCAACCGAAATCTGGATATACCCGCCGGTGGTATCCGTGCCACTCATGCTGTGATTAACGAGAGCCTTAACAGCATAAGTTGATATATCCAGACTTTCTGCATAAGTAACGAATGTGCGCCTGAGATCGTGCATTGTGAAGTGATAACATATACTCTCCGCCACAGCTTTAACATTCTTCTTTGGCTCCTCTATATGACCTGATTTAGCGCGTTTAGAGGGGAACACAAACACACTCTCGCTGACAAATTTGCGCCTGCTTATTATCTCATAAAGTTGATCGCTTAAAGGCAACTCAAGAGGCTTATGATTCTTTGGATCCGGTATCACGAAGCTTCTGTCCTTCAGCGATATGTCAGACCATTTTAAACTGGCACTTTCGCTTAACCTTAACCCAGTAAAAAGAGAGAACTTCATATAGTCTCTTACGACAGGGTTAGCTTCTTTATCGACCTGGCAAAACCAGTCTTTCAATATGTAAGGTTTAAGGTAACCTGTTCTTCTAATCTTTCTACCCCACACTCTGGTCTCCGATAATACATTCACCGGATTAAATAACATGATCGACACACCATCGCTTTTATATTTGCCAATAGCGAAGTTGATGATGCTTCTCATAACCCGGCCAACAAGATTGGCATAAGCCCCTTTATTTTGTCTTATCAGTTCTTTGTGGGTATTCATAATAACTTTCTCAGTAATATCGGATATAGGTTTACTGAGATAACTCTTGTAGGTCGTGTTAATAACCTGTTTATAGCCTTTGATGGTGGATTCTTTTAAGGGTCTTGAATCAAAAAAATCGACAGCCACCTCTCTTAAAGTAATAGATTTTAATCTAGCGTCTAACGCCTTAGCTCTGGGGTTAATTCCAAACGACATATCCGACAATCCCTTGTGCGCCGCTTTCCTGGCTTCCGAAGTAGATATGATTGGGAATTTGCCGATTGTTGCTCTTATGGATTTGCCCAATACGCGGCCTTGATATAGAAATGACTTTGACGATTTACTAACCAGCAAGCCAAACCCTGTCAGCTCTAAATCCCAATAAAGCTTTTGCCCCTCTTGTTGAAAGGGCATCTTGCTTACGCGCAAGTCAGTCAGCCTTACTCTTCTTATCATAAATCAACCTCTCTGTTTAATAAGCGCATAATAACCACAATGAGTATTAATAAGCAATAAATAAGCAGATAATGGAAAAATTCAGAAAAGGTAGCAGTTTGTTCGGGGTGGTTGTAGTTCAATCGTAACGAGGTCTTTAGACCGAGTGAAGATCATAGTCGAAGACTATGAGTTGGTAGAGCAGTTGATTTGTAATCAACCGGTCGTAGGTTCGACTCCTATCATCAGCTCCATATAAAACAGGGACTTACAATGGATTGTGAGTTCTTTTTCAAACCTTGAATATTTTTAATAAGCACATAATAAGCAATTTGTTAAATTTTGGCTTGAAACGGTGCGTCTCGGTTACTCCTTCGAGCATCACCGTTTGGATAAATTATACCTCTTTATCACTCA
>JAFCZI010000380.1 GCA_019314425.1 Deltaproteobacteria bacterium
TTCCGGACGAAGCCCCGTCCACTTGAGCGCCGCAAACCCCAGGACACCGATGATGATGCTGAAGGAGACGGCTTTGACCATGTCCCCTTCACCGGTCATGAAAGGATCCCGGAAACACCGGACAAAACAGAACCGGGTCCGTTGAATGATGATGCCGAAAGCGATGCCGCACATCAGGAGTCCGCCTACCCGCGTATAGGCTTCTTGAGCGTAAAACCATACCGCCACCAGGGCCCCCAGAAAAACGATAACGCCGATGTAGGGTTCCAGGAAGAGCAGATTGACTTTTTTGGCGCCCCCGCCCTTGGGTGGCAATGAGGGCAGGTTCATCATCTCCCAGTAGAGATAACGAAGTCCCAGGTAAGCCCCCGCGACCAATCCCACCAGCATGGCCAGACCCGCAAAGGAAAGCGCGCTGCTGGCGATATAGAAACCGCCCACATTGCACCCGCCGGCCATGGCGGAGCCCACGCCCATAAAGCATCCTCCCACAACCCCCTTAATCAGTTCACGGCCGGGGGCCATCCGGATGGCAAACTGCTTACTCATGAGCGCTGCCCCGAAGGCGCCCCAGAGGAGACCCAGGGTTAGAATAGAGTTGGTTGAAATGATGGGAGAAAGAGGCGCTTTGTCATAAAGTCCCACCTGGTGAAAAATCCAGTCCGCCCAGTTTCGAAGGCCTCCCACCACGCCCCAGGGCCGGGCCCAGGCGAAGGTCAGGACGCTCATGATGCCGATGAGGATGCCGCCCAGCCATACGGGCCAGTTTTCGTAGAATACGACGGTGTAAGATCGTTTCAGGACATCCCCCATTACGCTTGTTTGCTTTTCTTCACTCATGATATCCCCCAAAGATCTTTAACAGCCTTCATCTTCTTCAACCGGAATTCTTTTCTTTTTTACAGGCGCAGGTGGCGGGGGCGGAGGCGAAGCGGCACCGGATGAGGGTTGGACCTGACCCCTTTCAGAAACGTCCGGGGCGAGCAGGTCGGAATCTTTGTTCACCTTTTCCGCCAGCGCGGAAACCACTGAAAGGTCATAGTAATGCCAGGCCACATCGGATGTGGAATCCGCTTGAACTGCCTGTCGGAAATAGGTCTTTGCATCCAGAAATTTTCCCCGGTCATAGGCTTGTTTGCCAAACCGGATCATTTCCTCGCAACGGGCGTCGTCGGGCACAATGGCCTTGGGGTTTTCTGCACGGGCGGTTCGGGGCAGAAGTGCCACCGAAACCAAAAGGAAAAGCACAAGAATGAAACCTGGGAATTTGTTTTTCACAGATTATACCTCCAGAGAAAAAAGTTTGCCCGCGACCCTGTCCCTCGTGAGAAGGGTGCAGGGTGCAGTGCTGCACCCTGCAAACTTTCCCGGGCTCAGCACGGGGCTTGATCGGATAATAATTTTCCGGGAATATTACATTTCCCAGATCAGATAGGTGCTATCCAGCCTGCATTTGCATCCGGCCTTGAGGTATTTCACGTCATAGCCCTTCTCTTTGAGGAGCAGGTAGGCCATTTCCCCTCGAACACCGGTTTTACAATGAACCACGACGAATTGATCCCGGGGGATATCCTTCATCTTTCCCGGCAACTCATCAAGGGAAATATTCATGGCGCCCGGGAAGTGCCCCGCTTCATACTCTGCGGGGCCACGAACGTCAACAACCGTAATGGCTTTCGATTTTAACGCCGCTTCAAAGTTGGGGATGCTGATCTGTCCCGGTTCTAGCTTTCGTACATAGATGATCTCTTCCACAGCGGGGCCGGTTTTGACGTCGTACCCCTTTTCTTTCCACGCAATTACGCCGGGGAACTCCAAGAGGGAGACATTTTTATACCGCCAGCCGCGAGCGATTTCCACGGCCTTTTTGGAGACTTCGACGTTCTCAGAATAAAAAACGATGGGCGCGGTGAGAGATTCAGGAAACTCGTCTTTGGCCGCCTCAAGCTTGCCGGAGGGAATGGCGACCGCACGGGGAATATGACCCGCAGTGACGGCGGCGGGCGCTCTGAGATCAATTAAAACGATGTTGGCGGTTCTCACGTAATCAGGTGTCGAGACGGTATGATGTCCTGTTTTTTTCCAATTGGGAATGCCCTGTACATATACTTTAACATTATTGTAGCCCCATTTTTTCGCCAGACCGGCGGATTTAGGACTCATGCCTCATGTGGGGCCGCCACAATAGAAAATGAGCATCGTGTTCTTGTCGGTGGGGAGTAATTTTTCACCCTTTTTCTTCAGCACATTGACGGGAATTGAAACCGCCGTGGGAATGTGTTCGGCAGAAGCGACTCTGGCCGGTCTTGCATCCACCAGGAAATAGCTTCCGGTCTTCGGCCCTTTTTCGATCAGGGCAGCCACTTCGCCCGTCTTGATTTCGGTCAAGCCCTTGGGGAGGGAAATCAGTGCTTTTTTGATGGAGAGGGCCACATTGTCCGGTCCCTCA
>JAFCZI010000100.1 GCA_019314425.1 Deltaproteobacteria bacterium
CAGGGCAGCCTGTGAAAATCTGATCTTCTGCTTCAGGTACAGGTCGGCGCCCTCACGTCTGAACAGGGGGTGGGGTGTCTCCTTGATCCAGACATAAAGATCCCCCGGGGGGCCGCCATTAGGTCCCGGCTGCCCTTTCCCCTGCAATCGCAGTTTTTGTCCGCCCTTTATGCCGGCGGGTACTTTTACGGAGACCTGTTCCTGGCGGCCGTTGATCTGGTATGTGATGGTTTTACTGGTGGGCTGGGTGAGTTCTTCCAGGGTCATGGGGAGTTCATAAATGAGATTCTGGCCTTTTATCCTTCGTTCCCGGTTTTGAAACCCGTCGAATCCCCGTGAACCGCAACCGCCTCCAAACATGCGGCTGCCCCCTCCCTGGCCCCTGCCGCCTCTCCCAAAACCGAATTCCCTAAAAACGCTGCTCATATCAAAGTCCCTGAAAATATCTTCCTGGGAAAACCGATTCTGAAACCCCTCAGCGCCGAACATATCGTATTGTTTCTTTTTTTCAGGATTACGCAATACGGCATACGCTTCATTGAGATCTTTGAATTTCGCTTCAGCGGATTTATCCCCTTCGTTATGATCCGGATGATATTTCAGCGCCAGTTTACGATACGATTTCTTGATTTCTTCAGGGGAAGCTGATTTGTTAACCCCAAGAATTCTATAATAATCTTTTCCGGCCATGGCTTTAGGGTGTTAGTTGTGAAAAAAAGTGTTTTTGCGTTACATCCCAGAAAACTAATCACAAGGTTCAGGAAGTCAAGGTATTCGGCGGCAGGGAGCCCGTATCTTTCTCCAGGTGATAAAGTGTGGCGCCCACGGGTGCGAATGAAAGGAGCAACAAATTCAACCCGGGGATGAGGAACAGAATGCCGAACCCCAGGTGAAAGGGGAGGGTTCCGAGCAGAAAACGGAACCGGGTGGCGAAAGGGTCCATCCGTCTGGCGGGTATCAGGTCCGTATTGTCCCATGCGAGGAATATGGCGGCAATGCCTGAGGAGAGAATCGCGATAAAAGGCCCCAGCGGCGTAAGCCAGCCTAACAGCAGCAGGAGAAGGGCCAGCAGTACAGGAATTGTGGTCCTGGGGATTTCCTGCTTAACAAGATAGACGAAGAGCCGAAATATGGAAATATTTTCCGATGCCTCAATCCGGTCTGTGACCAATCGTTCAGTGATACGGGACATGTGGTCCATAATCAGGACGCTGAAAAAGATCTGGGAGACAAGATAAGCAAATATGGCCGATAAGCCGAAGAGCGCAAGGGAGAGTATCCAGGATACCACAACCCACAGCCAGAGAATCCAGTGGCTGGTGGGCTTTGTCCAGATGATTTCAAGCATTTCCCGGTGATAGGCGAAAATCAGGCCAGCGGCGACCATGGTCAGCAATACCACCACCATAAACCTCAATAAGCCCCAGAGGAGGAGTCGCGGGGTCTTGATCCCCAGAAAAAAGCCTCGAAGATTATAACCCATGCCTTTTATAAAACCCATTTATTTTTTCCTTGGTTTGGATTCAGAGCCATTGACCCACCAGTCCGCATCATTGTCAAACCACCAGGCATCACTTTTTGAAGCCATGATTTCATGACCCATGGCTTTCCCGCTGTCGGTACACAACCGCTTCAGCGCGTATACCAGCCATTCTTTCGCATTGGGGTTGCCTGAATCCAGTTGTACTTTCAATTCAAGAATCAAATCAAGCTGATCTGCGTCCTTTGCGATTCTGGCTTCCAGGGTATTTACGGCATTGAACTCATCGGTCAGAGCCACAATATCGTCACCAAAGGGCAGGCCCCGGGTCTGATCCTGAATCGCCTTTTCTTCATTGACGGTCACATATTTTTTATTGACATAATTGTGATCCCCCGTCCGGGCTTCAGGCAGGTCATGGAACAGGCACATACGGACTGTTTTATCCATGTCCGCCCCATTTTCCATGGTGGCGAGGACATAACCCAGGATGGTCGTTCTGAAAGAATGGTCGGCTACTGATTCTGAACCTGAACCCAGGAACTGATAACCGGTTCGGGGTGTCTTTTTCAGCATGCCTGCTTCATAAAGGAATTCTACGGTGCGTTTTAACATGGTAATTTTGAAATAACTCGCTGTTGGTATTGTCGCCGGTCCAAAGCTTGCTTGATTTATGCCGGCACAGTGTTTAGTATGGGTCAATTTTATAGATCAGCAGAACACCAAAATCAATCCCTAAATGAAGAAAGCCCTGACAACGTAATGGAACACGCAATGGAACGCGAAATACCTGACATGAAAATATATACCTATCCGGACGCGGTGCTTAAAACAACTGCGGAACCCATAAAAAATATCGATGAGGACCTTCAGAAGATTATTGATCAAATGTTTAAAACCATGTATTTGGCGCCGGGCATCGGACTGGCGGCCAACCAGGTGGGTATCCTTAGAAGGGTCATTGTCTTTGACGGTTCGCCGGGGGAAGAAGAACCCTTCCCCCATGTATTGATAAATCCCGAGATTGTTGCCGGCGAAGGCTCAATCAAGTGGGATGAAGCTTGCCTGAGCGTGCCCGATTATACCGCAGATGTCGTTCGTAAGTCGCGGGTTCAGGTTAAAGGTCTCGACCGGCACGGAAACCCACTGGACCTGGAAGCGGAAGACCTGTTGGCCGTATGCCTGCAACACGAAATCGATCATCTTGACGGTATCCTCTTCGTTGACCGGATCAGCAGCCTGAAACGAGCCCTTTACAAGAAGAAACTCAAGAAAAAGAATAAAGGGGACCATTGAATGACGCAACATAATCCGAGCCTTTTGCCGGCCCGGCCCGGGATCATATTCATGGGTACCCCTGATTTTGCATTGCCTTCTCTGGAAGCATTGATTGCGCATGATCATCATGTGCAGGCGGTGGTGACCCAGCCGGACAGGCCCAGGGGTAGAAGCGGAAAACCTATTTCATCCCCTGTTAAACAGCTAGCAAAACGTTTCGGGATAGAGGTTCTTCAGCCGGAAAGGGCATCGGATGAATCGTTTTGTCAGCTCATCGACGCGATTTCGCCCGATCTTCTGGTGGTGATTGCCTTTGGCCAAGTTTTGACAGCGAAACTTCTGGATATTCCGTCATGGGGGGGATTGAATGTTCATGCATCCCTGCTGCCGAAATATCGGGGCGCCGCCCCCATTCAGCGGGCCGTTATGGATGATGAGCGTGAGACCGGCCTCACGGCTATGCGCATGGACCCGGGATTGGATACCGGCCCCATCCTGCGCCAGGAAAAAACACCCATCGGTGCCCATGAAACAGCCGGTGAGCTCCACGATCGGCTCGCGGAGATGGCCGCAACATTTCTGCTTAAAACCCTTCAGCGCCTGTCTGAAGACGGCATTCACGAAACGCCCCAGGACGATACCCATGCCACCTATGCCGCAAAAATTGACCGTAACACCGGCCTCATTTTGTGGGATCGCCCGGCAGATCATATTTCAGCACTGATTCGAGGCCTTGATCCCTGGCCGGGGGCCTATACCACCGTGAATGGCAAAACGCTGAAACTGTTTTCGTCCCAAGTGGTGACCACCGGTGATGCCGGTACGGTCCCGGGAAGGATCAAAGGGCATTGCCGGGAAGGATTACTGGTGGAAACAGGTGACGGGGTGATTCTGCTGGAGGCGTTGCAGCTTGCCGGTAAGAAACGACTGAGGGCATTGGATTTTCTGCGGGGGTTTCCCCTCCAGCCCGGAACCCTTCTTGGACAGAAGACATGAAAGATCCCAAAATCACCTTTAAGGACCGTGAGACGGCCGAAGAATCGCTTCAACCGGAGCGGATCGAGTTGGACACGTTTACCAGGCCTCGAAAGCGCGTCTTCATTTTCCTCCTTCTGGTCACCAGCCTGCTCCTTCTGGGACTCGCTTTTCTCTTATGGTGGGTGCCTTTTGTGGGCCTCGCCAATATCCATGAATGGGTGCCGGTGCTTCTGGCGGTTCTCCTGAGCGGCATCGTACTGGTAAGCCTTGGCGCTGTCCTGACGCTCGTCTTTACCATTGTCAGGGGGAAAAATCTTTTTTTCAACCGTCGTATCCGGGGAGTGGTGATTCGGGTGGTGTTCCCCCTGCTGGTGGGTGTGGGCAGGTGTTTCGGCATCAAAAAATCGGAAATTCGGAGGTCTTTTGTGGCCATTAATAATCAATTGGTCATGGCCGAGGCCCAAAAAGTTAACCCCGAAAAAATGCTGATCCTTCTGCCTCATTGTCTGCAGAATCATGATTGTGACGTAAGGATCACCGGGGATGTGCAGAATTGCAAATCATGCGGCAAATGCAAAATCAAGAACCTGGCGGCCCTCTCCGAAAAGTACCATGTGCATGTGGCGGTCGCCACCGGTGGCACCCTGGCCCGAAAGATTGTCGTTGATAAACGTCCTAAGATCATCATTGCGGTGGCGTGCGAACGGGATCTCACCAGCGGTATTCAGGATGCTTATCCTATTCCCGTTTTCGGTATTTTTAATCGCAGACCCTTCGGCCCCTGTTACGACACGGATGTTGATATCGATCTGGTGGAAAAAGGGCTAAAAACCTTTTTAATCAACTAACCCCTGATGTCCAGAAACCTTGCCTTAAAATCCCTCAGCAACGCCGCCGGTACACCCGGCCAGGCGGAACGACGTCTGGAAATTCTTTTTTCACAATCCCCGGGGCTGAGCGAACGGGATCGGGCTTTTGCGGTTCATCTGGTTCAAGGGGTCCTGAGATGGCAAATCAGGCTTGACTGGATCCTGAAACAGCATGTTCGGTTTCCGTTTAGAAAGATTGATCCGCAGGTGCTGAACGTCCTTCGCCTCGCCCTGTTTCAGATCTTGTTTCTGGATCGCGTTCCGGAGTCCGCCGCCGTCAACGAAGCGGTCAAGCAGGTCCGAAAGATGGGTCGGAAGCATGTGGTGAAATTTGTCAATGGCATCCTGAGACAGATCTGCCGGGAAAAAGAGCATCTGCCATATCCCCATCCTGAAAAAGAGCGAGATCTTTATGCATCGGTCCATTATGCCTACCCCCTGTGGCTGGTAAAAAAATGGACCCGGGAGTTGGGCAGGGATATGGCCCTGCAATTGCTGAGGGCCGGGAACGAAATTCCGAAACTCATCATCAGGACCAACACGTTGCGAATCACCCGTCAGATTCTGTTGAATCGCCTTGCGGAAGAGGGCATTGAGGGCCGGGCGGTTTCTTTTGCTCCCGAGGGCATTGAACTGGTCAATTTCAAGGGGTCCGTTTCCCGGCTGAAGGCCTTTAAGGAAGGTCTTTTTCAGGTGCAGGGTGAGGCGGCTCAGGTCTGCGCTCATCTTCTGTCACCCAGTAAAGAAGACCTGATAGCGGACATGTGCGCCGGTCTGGGGGGTAAAAGCACCCATCTGGCTGAACTGATGGGGGATCGTGGTCGAATCCTGGCGTTGGACACCAGCCTCACCCGCTTGAGGGGTTTAAGGCAGAACACGGAAAGACTGGGTATTGGAAGTATCTTTCCCCTGGCTGTCGATGTCACGGCATCGGTCTCTTTTTTGAGATGTGCC
Source organism: Deltaproteobacteria bacterium (assembly GCA_019314425.1). Taxonomy (GTDB): domain Bacteria; phylum Desulfobacterota; class DSM-4660; order Desulfatiglandales; family Desulfatiglandaceae; genus NaphS2. The sequence continues at coordinate 5,560 of JAFCZI010000100.1, forward strand.
ATCCCTAAAATCATGGTGGACGGGCCTTGTTCCGGTTTGGGCGTCATTTCAAAGCATCCCGACACGAAACTCACCAAAAAAGAGGATGACATCAAACGCCTGGCAATGATACAAAAATCAATCTTGTCCCGATCCTGTCAGGTGCTCGCCCAAAATGGTGAAATGCTGTATGTGACCTGTACCCTCTCGAAAGAGGAAAATGAAGGGGTGGTGGAGAGTGTATTGCGAGAAAACCATGGCGTTGTCCTTCAGGACTTGCAGTCGCGTATCCCCTCCTGGGGCGTTGACCTGGTGGATGATCATGGCTTTCTCAAAACCTATCCCCATATTCACGGCATGGAAGGGTTTTTTGCGGCACTTTTCAGAAAAAAAATATCTTAAACGAGGAAAAAAATGAAAAAAATATCCCCTTCGATCCTGTCCGCCGACTTCACTCGCCTGGGTGAAGAGATTACGTCCGTTGTGAACGCGGGGGCGGATTATATCCACATTGATGTCATGGATGGCCACTTTGTCCCCAACATCACCATCGGACCTTTGGTGGTTAAAGCGACGAGACCCGTTACGGACATCCCCTTCGACGTCCATCTGATGATTTCCCAACCGGATCTTTTTATTGATGACTTTGTGAAAGCCGGCGCCGACATTATCAGTGTCCACGCGGAAAGCACCGTCCATCTTCACCGAACCGTAACTTATATCAAAAGCTGCGGCGCCAAAGCGGCTGTGGCCTTGAATCCTGCCACCCCCGTCAGTGTACTGGATCATGTGCTCTCCCAATTGGATATGGTTTTGATTATGAGCGTTAACCCCGGTTTTGAAGCACAGAAATTTATTCCCGAAGTGATTCCAAAGATCAAAGCATTAAGGGAAAAAATTGATAAATTGGGGCTTAATATCGAAATCGAAGTGGATGGCGGCATCAACCATGAAACCATTCAAAGTGTCTCTTCAGCGGGCGCTGATGTTTTTGTAGCCGGTTCGGCCATTTATCACAGCAAAGATTATGCGGAGACGATTCAGGAATTAAGGCGGAACATGAAAAAATGATATCGGTTTACAACCCAAAGCGTGAGATGTATAAACCCATGCCATAGCCCGATATTGAAGGTTTTTGAAAGAGACAGGAAAATTCCCCATGCACATAAGCACACTGAAAAACGATTCCAACGACCGGCTGACCCAGGCCATAGACCGGTTTCCCAAGGCACGAATTGCTGTTTTGGGCGACATTATCATGGATGAATTTATCTGGGGAGATGTTTCCCGGATTTCTCCGGAGGCGCCCGTGCCGGTTCTGGACGTTGAGCGGGAAACAAGACTTCTGGGAGGCGCCGCCAATGTGGTGTGCAATATGGGCGCACTCGGGGCTGACGCGATCCTGTGCGGGGTTGTGGGCGATGACCCCATGGGACGGGAAATTGTCGCTGAGCTCACGCGTATGGGGTTGAGATCCGATGGCCTGGCCATGGAAAAGGGGCGTCCCACCAGCATCAAAACCAGGGTTGTGGCCCAGAACCAGCAAATTGTCCGGTATGATCGGGAGAGCCGGGCCAATATTCGCGGTGAAAGTGTTCAGAAGATGCTGGATTTTGCAACCGCGACATTTACCGAAATCGATGCCCTGGTGATTTCCGATTATGGAAAAGGGATGATTTCCGGACCCCTCATGAAAGGCCTCCGGTCCCTGATTGAAACAAACAATCCGGAAATGATTGTAACCGTGGACCCCAAAACCGGAAACTTTGAACATTACACCGGGGTGGATGTCATTACCCCCAATCATCACGAAGCCGGGCAATTCTGCGGCTTTAAAATCGTTGATAAAGTAACCCTCGATAAAGCCGGCTGTAAAATGCTGGGGGCATTGAACTGTCGGTCCGTTTTGATTACCCAGGGAAAAGACGGCATGACCCTTTTTGAACGTGAAGGGGCTGTTACCCACATTCCCACCGTGGCCAAGAAAGTCTTTGATGTGACCGGGGCCGGGGATACGGTTATCAGCGCCATCTCCCTGGGGCTGGCTGTGGGGATGGATTTAAAGGCGGCGGCTTATGTGGCCAATGTTGCCGCCGGCATTGTGGTCGGTGAGGTGGGCACCTCCGCAGCAACAGCGGAGGTTGTTAAAAAGGCCATTCAAATTCAGGGAACTCAATTATGATGGCGTCGTAAAAAGTCCCATCTACTGCGTTGCAGTGATTTTTCAGAATCTCAACATACGACATGTATGCCTACGATCCTGAAAAACCACTACGCCTTGTATATGGAACCTGCATCAATTATGAGCCGGCCGGAGATATCAGATGATGTTAAACTGATTGTGAGCCTTTTTTCTCCTGAAAAAGAGCTCGTTGAAAAGGTTATGGCGCAGTTGTCGGATATTTATGGAGTGCCTGACTGGATCAGCCCCGAAATTTTCTTCGACCGAACCCGCTACTACGAAAAAGAGATGGGGTGGCCGCTGCATCGCCGGTTTCTCTCTTTTAAAGGCCTCATCCCCCCTGAAATGCTGGTGGAAGTCAAACTCAGGACCAATGAGATCGAGAAAACATATTTGAATGGGCAGCAAAGACGGATCAATATTGATCCCGGGTATATTTCTCTGGAAAGGCTGGTGCTGGCCACCGGCAAGAATTACATCCACCGGATTTATCTGCGGAAAGGCATCTACGCGGACTTGACACTGGTTTTCAAGCGGGGCGGTTTCGTAACGCTGGACTGGACTTATCCCGATTATGCCGATCCGAAAATGATTGACTGCTTTAATACCGTCAGGGCCCAGTATCTGACCCAATTAAGAGAGGAAGAACCCATTGATTAAAAGTATGACCGCCTATGGAAAAGGAGATTGTCTGCGGGATGGAAAGCGGTTTCTGGTGGAGATTAAATCGCTCAACAACCGTTATCGGGACGTCCTTCTGAGAATGCCGAAAAATCTCCAGGGTTTTGAAAAACCGTTGCGAACCCTCATCGAAAAAAAGATCGCTGCGTTTGGAAACTCTTCTTAAAATGAACGATGTGGTGAACGTTAAAACGGATACGGATGACGAAGAAGAAATGGGGAAGGGCCTTCATGAAACCCTTGCGCTGGGTCTCGATTCCCTGATAGAAATGAGACGGAAAGAAGGGGCTGCCATTGAGGCCGACTTGAGAAAAAGGCTCAAAAGGATAAGCGGTTTCGTTGATGGTGTGCGCGGCCGTACTTCCGGGATTGTTGAGGCCTATCAAATTCGTCTGAAGGAAAATGTGGAGAGACTGCGCCAGGGCGTTGAAGTGGATGCGGATCGCATTGCGCAGGAAGTGGCTGTTTTTGCAGAACGATCCGACATCACGGAAGAACTGGTTCGATTGGGAATCCACATTGAACAGTTCACCACATACCTCGAAATGGACGATGTGGTAGGTAGAAGACTCGATTTTCTGATTCAGGAAATGAACCGGGAGGTCAATACCCTCGGTTCAAAGGCCTCCGATGGGTTTGTTTCGAGAACGGTGGTGGAAATGAAGGCGGAGTTGGAAAAACTTCGGGAGCAGGTCCAAAATGTGGAGTGAAAGGAGATTTGTCCATGAGTGCTAAGCTTGTGAATATCGGTTTTGGGAATTCGGTTGTTTCTAGACGCGTAGTTGCTATCATCTCTGCCGGGGCGGCGCCCATAAAGCGACTCCGCGATGAAGCCCGGGAAGAAAAACGGCTCATCGACGCTACGCAGGGACGGCGCACCCGCTCCGTATTGATTACGGACAGCAACCATGTCGTTTTGTCTGCGGTGCAATCGGAAACCATTGCACAGCGATTCAGCCCCGAAGGAAATATTCCTGCGAAGGAATTGGAAACGTAAACATGATGATTTCGTAAAGAGTCACGAATCTATCTACAGATGGCGTTGTAAAAATCGCTGCAATGCAGCAGATGGGACTTTTTTACAACGCCATCAAATTTCGGGATTTTTGTTCAGGCACTATTTATGAATATGAGAATCGGAAAATTCGGTTTGATCAATAACTTTTTACCCTACTTTCGGCTGGAGCAGGAAGGGATCCCCATAATCGAGGCGCCACCGGCTAGGCTTGCAGTAATGTTTGAAAGAGGCGAAATAGATTTTGCCCCTGTGCCTTCCTTTTATTACATAAAAAACAGGGACAGGTTGAGACATTATGATTTTTGTGTCGCCTCGAAAGACAGTGTTTTAAGTGTTCTCGTTGTTTCACAGAAAGAGGCACTCGACGATGGGAGTATTGCAATAACAAATCAGACCATGACCTCTCTGAATCTCCTCAAAATCATCCTGAATGAAAGAAAAATGAAAAACAGCCTTGTGCCTGTGAATGAGAGCGGCGCCGGCGCGCTGCTCAAGCACTGCGATCATGCACTGGTTATCGGTGATGAGGCCATAAAGGCGAGGAGAACATGTAAGGTTGTTATGGACCTGGGTGAAGCGTGGCGTAGTTTAACGGGATGTTCAATGGTTTTCGGAATATCTGTTTCCCGAAAAGATGCAGATATGGGCGAGGTTAACGAAAAAGTGATGGAATCGGTCAGGTGGGGTGAGGAAAATATTCATAGGGTTGTGATTGAGGCTGAAAAGAAGTTCGAATCAGGGAAGGGTATTCTTGAGAGGTATTTTGAATCGCTGACCTACCGGATGGGAACG